>CBDTUH010000009.1:0-24350 GCA_965363375.1 uncultured bacterium | reverse complement strand
CCGCCGCAATGTAAAGCCGCACTTTGGTTTTAATGCCGATTGGATGAACCGCATTACGGGCAACGGAAAAGTAGAGATAAGGCCCAGCGGTTATGTGGACATTGCCGCCGGCTACCAGGGGCAAAATATTAAAAATCCCACACTACCCGAACGGGCGCGCAAAATTGGCGGCTTCGCCTTTAACATGAATGCCCAGCTGCCGGTAGATGCTAATATTGGCGATAAGATACGTCTGCCGATTGCTTATAACACGCTGGCCAATTTTGACTTTGAAAACCAGCTGAAGCTTGATTACCAGGGCAAGGATGACGAGATATTAAAACTGTTCCAGGCCGGTAACGTGTCGTTTTCATCCAAAGGAACGCTTATTCCCGGTGCGCAGTCGCTGTTTGGCGTAAAGTCGCAGTTGCAGTTTGGTAAATTATACGTGACCACGGTGCTGGCCAACCAGCGCTCTCAGCGCCAGTCATTAGGTTTGCAGGGCGGCTCCGCCTCGCAAATGTTTAATTTAAGAGCAGATGAGTACGAGGAGAACCGC
Source organism: uncultured bacterium (assembly GCA_965363375.1). Lineage (GTDB taxonomy): Bacteria > Bacteroidota > Bacteroidia > Chitinophagales > Chitinophagaceae > Flavisolibacter. The sequence goes on along the minus strand of CBDTUH010000009.1, from coordinate 23,812 downwards.
CACTTTTTAATGGCGCAGTACTTCCGCCGCAATTACAACAAGGCTATGAGCCAGCTGCCCGTTATTCGCTCCAACATCCAGATCATGCGGGTAGAGGTTTGGGTAACCAACCGAACCGGCACCACTACCGACACGCGCGACGTGGTGGCCCTGATGGACCTTGGCGAAGACAGCACCTATCAAAATAAATGGAACCCGCTGCCTGGTGCTTTTCCATCGAACGATGCCAACGACCTGTACCGCACCATTATAAGCAACCCGCAAAGCCGCAACTCTACCGAGGTGCAAGGTGTGCTCACAAGCCTGGGACTGCAGCCGGTGCAGGAGTTTGAAAAAACATTTGCCCGCAAACTACAGCCTACTGATTATTATTTTAATCCGCAGATTGGCTTTTTATCTTTAAACCAGCAGCTGCAGCCCGATGAGGTGCTAGGTATTGCTTACCAGTATACATATAATGGAAGGGTTTTCCAGGTTGGTGAGTTTTCGCAGGATGTGCCGCCGGACAGTGTGGGCAACCAGCAAAACACGCTTTTTTTGAAATTATTAAAAGCCACCTCGCAGCGGCCCAACCTGCCTGTATGGGACCTGATGATGAAGAACGTATACAGCGTGGGCTATGGCCAGCTGGAGCGCCAGGACTTTAAGCTCGACATCATGTACGAAGAGCCAAGCCTGGGCGAAAAAAGATATTTACCTTCTGAAGGCATCCGCCCCGAGTATGAAGGTGTACCTATTTTAAACCTGGTGAACCTGGACCGGCTGAACAACCAGAACGACCCGCAACCCGATGGCGTGTTTGACTACGTGGAAGGTTTTACGGTGATTTCGCCGCAGAGCCGCGTTATCTTCCCGGTGCTGGAACCTTTTGGCCGCGACCTGGAATATGTGTACGCTACACCTGAAGCCCGTGAAAAATACATTTATTACCCGCTTTACGATACCATTAAAGCCATTGCTCAAACCTTTGCAAACCTCAACCGTTACGAATTGATCGGCCGCTCCAAATCGTCGAGCAATGCCGATTATCAACTGGGCTTCAACATTCCGCGCGGATCGGTAACGGTAACCGCCGGTGGGCAGATTTTGCAGGAGAATATCGATTACGAAATCAATTACGACCTGGGTACTTTAAGGATTATAAACCAGGCCATCATCAATGCCGGACTGCCGGTGCAGGTGCAGTATGAGAACAATGCGATGTTTGGCCTGCAGCAAAAAAACTTTATGGGCCTGCGGCTCGATTACCTGGCCAGCCAGAACCTGACCCTGGGCGCTACGGTGGTAAGGCTGGGTGAGCGGCCTTTTTTCAATAAACAGAATTATGGCGAAGACCCCATCCGCAACACTATGTACGGGCTGGACTTTGATTATCGCAATAACATTCCGCGCCTTTCCAAGTGGCTTGACAAGTTGCCATTTTATTCTACCCGTGCCATGTCTTCTATCACTGCTTATGGAGAAGCGGCCATGCTACAGCCCGGCCACTCGCCGCAGATTGGCAAGGGTGGTGAGGGTGTTATATATATAGATGACTTTGAAGGCACGCGCAGCGCTATTGACCTGCGCTTTCCGCTGGTAAGCTGGACGCTGGCTTCCACGCCGCAAAATGCACCGGATAAGAATGGTAACATTTTATTTCCCGAAGCTACTTTGCAAAACAACCTGGGCAGTGGTTACAACCGCGCCAAGCTGGCCTGGTACAATATTGAACCCGTGCTGCAGGAGCGCCGCAACTCAGCCAACCCGCTGCGTGGTGATGTGGCAGAACTTTCCAAGCCTGAAACGAGGCAGGTTTTCCAGGAAGAGATATTTCCGCAGCGCACGGCCGACATTGGCCAAGGCTTGCTTACTACTTTTGACCTGGCTTATTATCCCAAAGAGCGTGGTCCATATAACTTCCGCACTTCCAATATAAATGGATCAGGTATGTTTACCCAGCCGGCCCAATCTTGGGGTGGTATTATGCGCCAGATAGACCAGACCGATTTTGAAACCAGCAATATCGAGTTTATCGAGTTCTGGATGCAAGATCCGTTTATCCGCAAGCCCAACAGTCGCGGTGGCGATCTGTATTTTAACCTGGGTAATATTTCGGAAGATGTACTGAAAGACGGCAAGCGCCAGTACGAAAACGGACTGCCGGCACCATCCAATCCCAGCACACCGGTGGACGAAACCGTTTGGGGCGTAGTGCCGCGCAATCCCATCCAGGTAACCAATGCTTTTAGCAACGACCCGGCCGACCGGCCTTACCAGGATGTGGGTTATGATGGTCTGACTGATACTTCCGAGCAGCGCAAGTTTGCACCTTACCTCAACCAGCTGGCGGCCATATTTGGCCCCAACTCGCCTGCGTATGAAAAAGCAGCTTCCGACCCGGCAGGTGATAACTTTAAGGCTTACCGCGATGCGCAATATGATAAAACCGGCGCCGGCATCCTGGAGCGCTATAAAGATGTAAACAACCCGCATGGCAACTCGCCCATTGCACAGGCCGACGATGTATACAGCAATGCTTTCACCCTTTATCCCGACCAGGAAGAGCTAAACCGCGATAATACATTGAATGAAACGGAAGAATATTTTCAATATCGCGTAGAGCTTAGGCCGGGCATGGACCCAGTGAGCAATCCGTTTATTACAGATAGAAGAACCGTGCCTGTGCGCCTGGCCGATGGTAGCAGCCGCAATGAAACCTGGTACCTTTTCCGCATACCAATAAAGGAGTTTACAGCTAAAGTGGGTGATATTCCCGATTTTAAGTCCATCCGCTTTGTTCGTATGTTCCTCACCGGGTTTGAAGATACTACGGTACTTCGCTTCGGCAAGCTGGAGCTGATCCGCAACCAGTGGCGAAAGTTTGACTACGAAATAGATACCACCGGTAATTATAAACCACGCCCGGCCAGCGACCCTACTTCGTTTGAAATACTGGCCGTGAATATTGAAGAAAACGACCAGCGTCAGCCCATACCTTACCGCCAGCCGCCTGGCATTGAGCGCCAGCAACAAATCAGCAACAACAATGTGCAACTGCTGCAAAACGAGCAGGCTTTAAGCTTGCGCCTGTGCAACTTGGCGCCTAATGACGCACGCGGCGTATTTAAAACCCTGAACCTCGACCTGCGCCAGTACGGCAGGCTGTCAATGTTTGTGCACGCCGAATCGGTACAGGGGCAAACCCCGCTGAATGACGGCGACCTGTATGCTGTGGTGCGCATTGGTAACGACTTTGTCAGCAACTATTACGAAATAAAAGTTCCGCTGTCCATAACGCCGTTTGGTGCACGCGATTCTGCCGCCATCTGGCCCTGGCAAAACAATATCGACTTTGACATGTCGGAACTGACCAACCTGAAAATGAACCGCAACCGCCTGGGCGTGCAGCCTTCGCGCTACTACGAGGAGGTGATGGCCAATGGTAAAAGCTTTGCCATAATTGGTAATCCCAACCTGGGCGAAGTGCGCGGTATGATGCTGGCCGTACAAAATAACAAGAGCAATGCTGCCTGCACCGAAGTTTGGTTTAACGAGTTGCGCCTAAGCAAATTGGACGAAAAAGGTGGCTGGGCTGCGCTGGGCCGTGTAGACATTCGACTGGCCGACCTGGGTAGCCTCAACTTTACGGGTAGTGCGCGCAGCCGTGGCTTTGGTACGCTGGAGCAGCGCGTAAACGAGCGCAGCCGTGAAGATTTCACCCAATTTGACCTGAGCACCAACCTGGACCTGGGCCGCCTGATGCCGCGCGGTGCCCTGCTGCAGGTACCTCTGTATGCCGGCATTTCTAAAACCACCAGCACACCCGAGTACGACCCTTACGACCTGGACCTGAAATTGAGCGAAAAGCTGGATGCGGCCGACAGGGACAAACGCGACTCCATCCGCACCGATGCCGTGGATGAAATGACCATTAAAACGGTGAACTTTACCAATGTGAAAAAGCTAAGGCCAGAAGGTAAAAAGCCGCAGCCCTGGGATATTTCCAATATTGATGTCAGCTACTCCTACACCCATCAGGAGCGCACCAACCCCATTATAGAAAGCGAGGAGCTCACCCGCACGCGCGGTGCTATTGAATACAACTATGCGCCGCAGCCGCGTTTTATAGAACCTTTCCGTGGTTTGATAAAGACACAATCGCCGTGGCTGGCCCTTGTGCGCGATTTCAATTTCAACTACAAGCCTTCTATCATATCGTTAAAGGCAGATGTGTTCCGCCAGTTTGGAGCCCTGCGCTCGCGCAATGTGGGTACCTCGGCCAAGCTGCCCGAAACCTATGACAAGTACTTTTATTTTGACCGCTACTATACTTTGCGCTGGGAGCTGACCCGTTCCCTGACACTGGACTTTAATGCCGTGAACAATGCACGCATTGATGAACCTTATGGTAGAATAGATACAAAGGAAGAAAAAGATTCAGTACAGAAAAACTTCTGGAAAGGTGGCCGCAATACGCGCTATCACCACGACATAACGCTGGCCTACAACTTGCCTACGCAAAAACTGCCGCTGCTGGATTGGACGGTGCTGCGCGCCAGCGTAACCGCCAAGTACGACTGGATTGCCGCATCGCTGCTGGCTAAAGACCTGGGCAATACCATGCTGAATGGGCAAACCCGCAACTTGACCGGCGAATTTAATTTTGACCAGCTATACAACAAGTGGCGCTTTTTAAGAGCTGTGGGTAGCGATGCACCGCCGCCGCAGCCAAGGCAGCCGCAGGATACCGCACGTGGCAGGCAAAAAGACCCGAACGCACTCCCCACCATAGGCGCAGTGCCGCGCTTTCTGGTTGGGCTGGCCACATCGGTGAAGCGCATTGGTGTGCAGTACAATGAAGACATTGGTACATTGCTACCTGGCTATATGGACAGCACGCAGGTGCTGGGTATGAACTGGCGCAGCCACCAGCCGGGCTGGGGTTATATTTTGGGCTACCAGCCCGATACTACCGACATCAACCGCCTGGGCGCATTGGGCCTGCTCACGCGCGACAGCATGTTCAACCAGCTGATTCAACAGCGCTACAACCAACGCATTGGCATTACCGCGCAGGTAAGCCCGTTCCGCGACCTGAACATAGATATCAACCTGGACCGCACTTTTGATAAAGAATATACCGAGCTGTATAAAGATACAGGCAGCAACACCGGCCTGCGCCGCTACAACCCTTATGCGCTGGGTTCGTTCAGCATCTCGTATATTTCTTACCAAACCCTGTTCGACCGTTCGGAGCCTAACGAGGTATCAAAAACCTTCCGGCAGTTTGAAGCCAACCGCGCCATACTGTCGCAAAGGTTGGGCGGCAAAAATGTGTATGCCGACCCCAATGCTGTATCGCCCGACGGCTATGTAGAAGGTTACGGCCGCTATGCGCAGGATGTGCTGATACCGGCCTTTATTGCCGCTTACACCAAAAAAGACCCAATGTCGGTGGAGCTGCTGAAAAATACAAACCCCAAAATAAGGTCGAACCCGTTTGCCAGGTTGTTGCCCAAACCTAACTGGAACATTACCTATAATGGATTGACGCGCATACCGGGAATGGAAAAAGTATTTACCAACTTTACGGTTCGCCACGGCTACAACAGCACGCTGAGCATGAACCAGTTTAACACAGCGCTGCTCTTCCAGGATCCGTTTCATGTTGGCTACCCGTTTTTTAGAGATACGCAAACCGGCAACTATGTTCCTTACTTTTTGGTGCCCAACGTTACCATTTCGGAGCAGTTTGCGCCCCTGTTTGAGGTGGACATGACCTTTACCAATGGCCTCAGCACCAGGTTTGAATACCGCAAAACCCGTCAGCTGAGCTTGAGCCTGATTGATTACCAGCTGGCCGAAAACCGCTCTACTGAGTACAACTTTGGGCTGAACTGGCGCAAAAAAGGCATTCCGTTTTTACAGAATGTAACCATCGGCAAAAAAGGGATGAAGCTGGAAAACGACGTAACCTTCCGCCTCGATTACAGCCTGCGCGACGATGCCACGGCCAACAGCAAGCTCGATCAGAACATTGCGTTTGGAACGGCAGGCCAAAAAGTAGTGCGCCTGTCGCCCTCTATCGATTATGTGCTGAACAACCGCATCAACCTGAAGTTTTACTACGAGCGCAACCATGTAAAGCCGAAAGTTATTTCCAATACATCGGAAATCATCACTACGCGTGCGGGCCTGCAGGTGCGTATATCGCTGGCGCAGTAAATAAGTTCTATTTTTTAAAATGCTTTGAATGGTTAACGCTGTTCAAAGCATTTTTTTTGTGTATAAAAGAAGCTGGCTTAAAAGGGAAAAGAGACGTTTTAGATTTGGTTGATTTAGTTGATAAGTTGATTTAGTTGATAAGTAGATGAGTAGCTTAAAAGGAAAATGAGACGTTTTGATGATGCACTTGCTGCAGCCCGAGCGGAGCGTCGCAACAGAAGTTTTATCAAGGCTATACAGCTGGAAAACAAAATAATTTAAACGGAAAAAGAGACGTTTGGGGTAAAGGTCAAAACGAAAAGTGAAAGCCAAAAAGTAGCGGAGAAACTTAAAAGGAAAAGGAGACGTTTGTAAAATGAAAAATTAAAAATGTAAAAGGAAAAAGAGACGTTTTGTATTCTCAACTTTCTTGTATGCGATACATTTTAAAGGGAAAAGAGACGTTTTTGAAAGAGCTGTTTGCTATGAACTTTGAACTATCAACGAAACACTACAAACAAAAAAGCGCAATCCCTAAGGCTGCGCTTTTCTTTTATAATTTGTTGAAAATTTACCTGGCAGGTGCGGCACGCATGTTTTTATCGGGCACTGTTTTTTGCAGAAGCATTACATAGCCGCACAGGTCTTTCTTTTTCTTTTTATTTACCTGCACCGGCTTCATCATATGAAACTCCGAAAAGCGCGGAATGTAGGAGTAGGAGATGACGTTGCCATCCACATCGCCCCACATTTTCTTTTGGTACACCACTTGCTTTTCGCTCCAGTCGTACATGCGCACTTCGTACAGGCGCGAGCTTATATCGCCGATAAAAACAAACTGGTACCAAGTGCCGCCGGTAAGCGGAACAATTACAGGCATTTCGTATTCGCTTTCCATGGTAATGGAGGCTTCTTTAATAACCGAAAAACCGTCTTTGGCATACAACTGCTTCAGGCTGTCTACCTGCTTTATAATATCGTTGTTGCTGCATTCTTTAACACGGATAACATCGCCTTGAGCCAAGGCGGAAAAAGAGGAAAAAAGGGCAATAGCCGCAATAAGTAGGAACTGCTTCATAGGAACAGGGATTGGATAATGTTGGACAGGCATAAAAGTAGTAGAAAAATCGGTGAATTAATAATTTTTCAACACAGATTTTACCTTTTACGTAGTTCTTATTAGTAGTATTACCAGCCTTTTAACAGAAGGAAAAATCACATCACGGTCACGCGCGCCTATCAGCAAAAATGCAGCCATATTCGTGCGATATTAAATGTGTTTTGTTAGCAGTTTGTAAATGTTGATTTCATTCTTTTATAAGTAATACATAACCTCTATAAAACGTCTCCATTTCCTTTTAAAAATGCTGATAAAAAAAGGAGCATTACTGCTCCTTTCAGGTTTATTATAAACGTATCTATTTCCTTTTAAAACGTAGGCTAATCTTTGTTGAAATGAATGGAGCTGGCCTGTTGCGTACAGGTTAGCACCAGGTCGTTGATGCACACATGCACGGGCAGGGTGGTGGTGTAGTAAATTACATCGGCCACATCTTCGGCGGTTAGTGGCTGAAAGCCCTCGTACACTTTTTTGGCGGCGTCTTCGTCGCCTTTAAAGCGCACCACCGAAAATTCGGTTTCGGCAGCGCCCGGGTGTATGGCAGTCACTTTTATGTGGTGCTGCAGCAGGTCGATACGCATGGCCTTGCTGATGGCATCTACTGCGTGCTTGCTGGCGCAATACACGTTGCCGCGCTCATACACTTCTTTGCCGGCAATAGAGCCTACATTGATGATGTGGCCACTTTTTGCTTTTTTCATCAGGGGCACAACGGCTTTGCTTACATACAGCAGCCCTTTCAGGTTGGTATCTATCATAGTGTTCCAGTCGTCGAGAGAGGCTTCGTCAAACAGGTCGCGGCCGAGGGCCAGGCCGGCGTTGTTAATGAGCACATCCACGCCTTGCCATTCGGCCGGCAGGCTTTCAATGGCATCAAAAACTGCGCTTTGAGCCTGCACGTCAAACGGCAGCAGCAGGCTTACGGCGCCATGCTGTTGCTGCAACTCCTGTTGCAGGCTTTGCAGCCGGTCAATTCTTCGGCCGTTTAAAATAAGGCGGTAACCGCCGGCTGCAAACTTGCGGGCGCAGGCCGCACCAAAACCGGCCGTAGCGCCGGTAATGAAAACCGTTTTTTTGTTGTTCATGCTGCGCAAAGATAGAACGGAGGGGAGGAATTAAAAATGAAGAATTTAAAATGAAAAAGGAACAGCCGAAGATGTGAAACGTGAGACGTTGTACGTGAGACAATCGTTCCATTTATTAAAAGGAAAAAGAGACGTTTGGGAGAAAGGTTAAAAGGCAAAAGTGAAAACCAAAAAGTAATGGAAGAAAAGCAAAAGGAAAAACAGACGTTTTACATTTTAAGTCTTTATTGCTCCGTGCGATATATTTTAAAAGGAAATGGAGACGTTTTTGATTGGCGTCTCCATTTCTATACATTAAACTATAAAAGGTAAAACTGATTTTTCTCTATACTATTTCCCTCTTTATTCCGGGTGAAACTTTAAAAGGAAAATGAGACGTTTACTAATTTTCCCAAGCCAACTAACGAATCAGCGTAACGGTGCCTTTGGCAAAAAATTCCTTGCCGGTATAGTCGGTGCCTTTTACCAGCCAGGCATAAGTGCCGGAAGCCTGCAACTGCCCGTTTATCTTTCCATCCCAGCCGCCATCGTTACCATCGTTGCTATACACCAGTTGTCCCCAGCGGTTGTACACGCGGAAATACTCTATGCGCGTCATACCCACAGGTATTGGTTTGAATAGGTCGTTTTTGCCATCGCTATTGGGCGTAAATGCCGTGGGTACAAATACCTGCGGATCGGTACGAAACACACGAACCGCCACCGTAGCCGAATCTACACAGCCTACCTCGTTGCTTACATACACGGTGTAAAGATAATTTTCGGTATTGCCATCATATGTGGCCGTGGGGTTGGCAATAGTAGGATCGCTTAGGTTGGTGGCCGGCGACCATTGATAGCCTACGCCGCCCGAAGCATTGAACTGTACCGGCTGCCCGGCCACCACTGCTGTATCGCGGCCTGCAAAGGCATTGATCTGGGGCAGCACCGCTACCAGCACCGTATCGCTCACGGCTTTGGGGCAACCCTGGTTACCAATGGCTGTAAGTATGTACTCCATGGAAGAGACCAGCGGCTGCGTGGCTGTATTTAAACTATTGGGGTTTATGAGCGATTGTGTAGGCATCCACCGGAAGCTGCCGCCGGTAATGCTGCCATTCAATTGAGCTGTATTTTGGTAACACAGCACCGTATCGGCACCGGCATTGGCAATGGGATAAGGGTCGGCAAAAATCGTCATTTCATCGGTAGCCACGCAACTGCCAATAGAAGCACGCAACTGGTAGGTGGTGGTGACGGCCGGTCTTGCCGTAGGGAATGCCACCGTTGGATTGTCGATGTTGCCAGCCGGGCTCCATTCAAATTTCAGTGCATCCGTTCGGGCGCCTAAAAAGGCCTGGTCGGTGGCACAGATGGTAGTGTCGCTCCACATCTGTAGCGTTACCTCGTTTACCACTCGCACCTGCACCGTATCCCAGGCAAGGCAGCCGTTGTCGTTCAGTTCTACTACATATTTCGAGGTAGTGCTGGGATCTACTGTGGGTGTAGCCGTGTTGGCATCGCGCATATTACCGGTAGGCGTCCAGCTAAAGTTGCCGTTGCCAATGGCCTGTAGCTGCACGTTGTCGCCGTTGCAGATCAGCGTATCCGCAAAAGCCACGCTCAGGGGCGGCTTGTCCTGTATGTTCACATCGTTATACACCACCGTGTCTATACAGCCTTTGCTGCTGGTGGCTATCAGCTGCACACGGTAGGTACCCAGCTTGTTGTAGGTATAAACAGGGTTTTGTTCGGTAGAAATATCGTTCACGGTTTGCCCGTCGCCAAAGTCCCACTTCCAGGAGTTGACAAAGCCATAAACTGTTTTGGTAGTGTCGGTAAATTGAGTAGGCTTGTTTAAGCAAATGCCGCTGAAGGTAAAGCCGGGAAAAAAGCCGGGATATACTAATTCATTAGCCGTGGTAGAATCGGAACAGGCGCCATTGCGGTTCACTACCAGTTTTAATTTGTACACACCGGTATCAGCATAGGTATGCGTGGGCCGGTCTTGGGTAGAAAAATTGCCGTCACCAAAATCCCAGTAATGCGTTTTTACTTCTATGCTGGGCGAATTGTTGCTAAAGGTTCTTGTAAATCCATCGCAGGTAGGGTATGAAGGGTCGAGTGCGGCCTTGATAGGCGTGCAGGGCGCTACGCGTATGTGCAGTTCCTTTCGTGTTTTGGCAATCACTACGCCATTTCTTATTTCGCTCACGCAAACGGTCAATACATATTCGCCTGTCAGGCTAATGCCGGGTGCCGTGCCACTGATAACGCCGGTAACAGGGTCAATTTTTACATTAGTGCCCATGGGTTGCTGCCCGCTGAAGCCGTCGGAATAGCTCACCATATCATAAGGCGGTTTGGCTGCTACAGCGGGCGCAGGTTCCATCTGGCTACCGCCCACCCAGGCATCGCAAAAATCGTAGCGCAGCTCGTCGCCATCGGGGTCCACCGCCGAAAAGTTGGTGGTAAAATAGCTGTTGCTGCACACAACGGCGGTATCGTTTACTTCAAAAGTGGCGCTTCTGTTTTTATAGATATCGCTGTTTGGCTTTTTACCCGGAATTTCGATGGAATAGGTATTACCCACCGTGGCAGATGCTATAAGGTTATCAACATTGGCAATGCGGCAGCAGCGCTGGTAAGATATAATGTAACCATTGGGGTTGGCCGGCAGTTCTACCGATGCCAGTTCGTAAACCACAATAGTATAGTAGCAATCGCGCTGGTTGCCGGTAATGCATTCTTCATCTACCTGCTTCCAAAGGTCATAAGGGGTGTTCATGCCTACCGACTCGTTTTTTACCAACTCGCGAGTAACACCGTCGAAAAAAGAAAAATTGATGGTGGGGTTCAGCTGCCCGGGGTTGGGGTTACAGCCCATATAAACCGTGAGCTTTACATTGTAGCGTACCTGGCTGCCGTCGGAACTTTCGCCCAGGTATTTGTAAGTAAAAAAACCACCTTTGATGTGGTTGGCCATAGCGGTGCCGCCGACCAGTACTAGCAAAAGGGTTAAAAAATATTTGTACATAAGCAGCAGTGCGTTACAGGGTTTGGATTAAATAATCATGAAGCAGTTGGTTGCTTTTTTCTGCTTCCTCTATCATCCCCATATGTCCTGACCTATCAAGCATATGAATATAAGATTTTTGTGGTAAATAACATTGCTTCCAGCCATCTTCGGGCGGCACAGCCGCATCCCACCGGCCCAGCACAAAAAGCACGGGTAAAGCGGTATGCTTTAATACATGAGTCCTGTCGGGTCGCGCCATCATCGCTTCGTAATATTGTATCAGCGCCTCGGGGGCAAAATAGCCCGTTGCCTGCAGCTGTTGTTCTAATAACGCCGGGGCCGTTTCTTTTGTTGCGGGGCTGTACAGGTTGGGCAGTGTTGTTTTTAAAAAAGCAGCGGCTCCGTGTTGTTTTATAAATTCAATGCCTTTTTGCCTTGTGCCCTTTTTTTCTTCGCTATCAGCAAAGGCAGTGGAATGAAAAAGCCCAAAACCTCTTAAACTCCTTTCCCATATTTCGGCAAAAGCCAGAGTTATGTAGCCGCCCATGCTGTGGCCAATCATGGCGCACTCTTCAATTCCTTCTGCATCTACAACAGCTTTTACACTTTTGGCCAGGCCTTCCATGCTCATATCTGGCTGCAAATCAGATGTGCCACTGCCGGGCAAATGAGGTACTACTATTTTAAACCTGTTTTGAAGGGTTGGTACCTGCTGCTGCCAGATGTTTCCATCCTCGCCAAAACCATGCACCAGCACCACGGCTTTGCCACTGCCGGCTACGCCGTAGGCCAGCTTTTTGCCATTGAACAAAATTTCTTTAGGCTGCATGTTGCTTTTGTTTTGCGTGGCGCCAGCTGGCAAAGGCCAGCATGATGACGATATAAATAAAACCGCCGTTCAGCTGCTGTGGCAAAAAGGCCCACAACAACAATAACAATAAATGTAGCACCAACGCTGCTTTGAAATAAGTGCGCGCTCCTTTTTTATTTTTTCCTAACAGAAAGGCGGCTATAAAATGCGTGGGCAAAGCCCACAAAAGATTGAAATTGTTTTGCGTAACTACATGGTCGGTACCGGTCCACATATAAATTAAAACAAAACCTATGATGCCGGCCAGCAGGAAAAGGAAAAAGTCAATAGCACGCAATGTCTTTTTTGCCCAGCTCTTTTTGGTTAGAGATAACGCTATAATAACGAGGAGCAATATACCAAATACAACACCGGGCCGAAAAAGCGAGCCCTTGTTAAGAGGTGAAGGCATTTGCAGCACCGGCTGCGGCGGCGTTACCAGCTGCTGACCATTGAGCGTAGCACTATCCAGGCCCTTCAGCAGGTAATCCGGCAAAAACATGGCCTGGTGATTTGTAACTTTCCTATCCAGCTTGGCACCTAGTAATAAATCAATGCCCAGCTTGCTCCAGTACTGGCCGCCGCGGTCCAGGTAAGTGTGTATCAGGTTACGAAAGGTGGGCGTTTGGGGGGGCAGAATATTTTTCCATTGTATAGAATCTTTTATGGTTTGCTGCAGCACCATTTTGGGCCGCGTGGTGCAGTTGTCAAACAAAAAGTCGTAGAGGTAATACTTATTTTCTTCCAGCGCATTGTTGCGCAGCGCCTCATACAAAGCAGCACGGTTGGCGCAATCCAATTGCAGCACCTGCTCCACTACAGAGCGGCTTTCCCACTGATAGGCATACAAAAAATCTTCAAAAGGTTCTACCGACAGGTAATAACGCAGCTTGCCCTGTACAAACTTGCCATAAAAATCGGGGCTAAACTCAAAGGTGCCGTAGTTGTATACAACATCCATTCCACTACTGATATCGGTAACCCTTACGGCCGTGTGGCCAAAAGTAGAATACAGCTCCTCGCCGGGGCTGCAGGTAAGCAGGCTGATGCGCAGCGTGCAGCTGTCGGCTTGCGCTTTTGCGGGGGGCAAAAAAAAGAAAAGGGAAAACAAAAGGTAAACAAGCTTTCTCAATCGGGCGCAGTTTATAAGTTGGAAAGATAATTAAAAACAGCCGCGCGCTGCTTTTTAGAGATTGTTAAATAAGGTGACCGTTTTTTTATAATTTTCCACTACATGAGTGATGCCGAAAAAATAGCGCAGCTAAAGACCGAACTGGAACAGTTGTATAAAGACGTGAAAGCGCAGGAGCAAAAAATTGTGAGCCTGCACCAGCAGCTGCAGCAATTGGGTGGAAAGGAAAAAGAGACGTTATTTAAAACGCCAAAAACAAAAGGTGCCCCACAGTGGAGCCTGGAGAATTTTATTGGCCTGCGGCTTATTCATTTTGTAGGCATTGTGGTGCTGGTGATTGGGCTTTCCATTTCGGTGAAGTATGCCATTGACCGCAACCTGATATCGGAAGGGCTGCGCGTGGCGCTGGCTTATGCGGCAGGTGGATTAATGCTCTTTTTTGCCTGGCGGCTCAAAAGGGAATATAAAGGTTTTAGTGCGCTGCTTTTTAGCGGTGCCATGGCCTCATTTTATTTTACCACCTATGCGGCCTTTGTGTATTACGGCATGTTTCCCTCAGCGGCTGCCTTTGGCATTATGGTGGCACTGACGATGCTTACCGTTTACCAGGCCTTATCGTATAACCGGCAGGAGATAGCCATACTTGGGCTGGTAGGCGCTTATGCCATTCCTTTTTTAATTTCATCCAATGCCGATAAAGCCCTTTTATTTTTTACTTATATCGCCATCATCAATGGTGCAGTGGTTTTTTTGTCGTATAAAAAAGAGTGGAAACTGGTAGGCTACCTGGCGCAGAACATTACCTGGCTGCTGCTTATTGGCTGGGCCGCACAGCGTGGAGGCGAGGGTCAAAACTGGGTGGGAATCTTTTTTGCGGCGCTCTTTTTTCTTCTGTTCTGCGGCAATGCGTTGCTGCCCAAAATAGTAAATGGCACATCTTTTACCAAGCGGCAGTCGCAGGATATTTTGATCAACAATATTGCCCTTTTTGTGGTGGCTTTTCTTCTATATGCCGCTGATTTTTCAACCGTAAAAACCGCGAATATTTCCCTCGTGTTTTCTTTCTTTATGGCATTGCAGGCAGCATTGTTTTATGCCTTGTATAAAGAAGAAGCTTACACCAAAAAAATGCTGGCGCAATTAGCTCTGGTGCTGCTGTTGCTTTTTATTGGTGCCCGCTGGGATGGCATTATTGTTACGCTGCTGTGGCTGGTAGTGGCGGTAGGCCTGTTTGGCTGGGGCGTGGGCAGCAAGGCGGTGTGGCTGCGGCTTGCCGGCGTAGTGCTGATGGGTGTAACACTTGCCAAGCTGGTGCTGTTTGACAGTATGCGCTTTACACCGGTGCAGAAAATTATGGCTTACCTGACGCTGGGTGTGCTGCTGCTATTGGTGGGTTTTTTTTACCAGAAGTTCAAAGAGAAATTGTTTGGTATGGATAAGGAGTTGTGATGGTGAATTAGTTAATCAGAAAACGTCTCTTTTCCCTTTTAAATGGTTCATGCTTCATAGTTCATGGTGAACAGCCAGAATCAAAACGTCTCTTTTTCCTTTTACATTTTTAATTTTTCATTTACCAAACGTCTCTATTTCCTTTTGAGGTTCTTCCCTTACTTTTTGAGTCTCAGTTTTGCCTTTTGACCTTTACCCCAAACGTCTCTTTTTCCTCTTAAACATTTGCCACACGAAGTAACCTATTTCAATCCTCACGGCTTGCATATTTTTTCTTTGTTAAAAGAGTAAACAAACCTTTATTTAATCCTGTTTATAAGCCTGCGGCCACTATTTTTGCACCCCCGCAGCCGCTGCTGCGCTAACGTTTGCCTTCCAATACAACCGGACTGCCGTTTATAGAAAGCCTTATTAAACGGTGGGCTTCACCAACAATTATTATCACAGCCTTTAGAGCTTTTGAATGGAAACAATTATCAGCAAGATCAACGAAGTTATCTGGAGCAATGCGCTCATTTTTTTGTGCCTGGGTGCAGGTATTTATTTTACGTTGCTTACCGGTTTTGTGCAGGTGCGTTATTTTAAAGAAATGGTGCGGCTGCTGTTTCGGGGCAAGGCTTCTCAAAAAGGTGTTTCGTCTTTCCAGGCTTTTTCTATTGCCGTTGCGGGCCGCGTGGGCACGGGCAACATTGCCGGTGTGGCCACAGCCATTGCCATGGGTGGGCCCGGTTCTATTTTCTGGATGTGGATAGTAGCCTTACTGGGCAGCGCATCTGCATTTGTAGAGTCGGTACTGGCACAGATATACAAAGAAGTAAAAGATGGGCAATACCGCGGCGGACCGGCGTTTTACATACGTCATGGCCTGGGTATTAAATGGTATGCAGCCTTGTTTGCACTGGTTACTGCCATCTCCTCCACGGCCTTTTTTCCGGGTGTACAAAGCAATACCATTGCGGCCAGCATGCAAAACGCCTTCTCTATTCCACCACTGTATACCGGCATTGCCATTACTGTGCTTACGGGGCTGGTTATTTTTGGCGGTGTGCGGCGAATTGGCAAAACGGCCGAAGTAATTGTGCCTTTTATGGCATTGGCTTACCTGGGCATGGCGCTGGTTATTATTGTGCTCAACATTACTAAAGTGCCTGATGTATTCAGCCTGATTGTTCGTTCGGCATTTGACATGGAGCCACTTTTCGGTGGCGTGTTTGGCATGGCGGTATCGTGGGGTGTTAAGCGTGGTATTTACTCAAACGAAGCAGGCCTTGGCACCGCACCGCATGCTGCGGCTGCCGCCGAAACATCGCACCCCGTAAAGCAGGGGCTGGTTCAGTCTTTTTCGGTATACCTGGATACGATGCTGGTGTGCACCGCTACCGCCTTTATGATACTTTTTACCGGCCAGTATAACGTGGTGAATCCGGAAGGTGGTTTGCTGGTGGAGCATTTGCCCGGTGTGGAAGCCGGCTCGGAATTTACACAGGCTGCCGTGGCGGTCCATTTTCCAACGCTGGGCGCGGGCTTTGTGGCTATTTCGCTTTTGCTATTTGCATTTACTACCATCATTGCTTATTACTATATTGCCGAAACCAATGTGAGCTACCTCCAAAAACGTGGCATACCGCGCCCTGTATTATTGGGCTTGCGCCTGCTGCTGCTGGTGGCTGTATTTTACGGCTCCATCCGTACTGCAGAAGCGGCCTGGGCCTTGGGCGATATGGGAGTGGGACTGGTAGCCTGGCTCAACTTGGTAGCTATATTGCTGCTGCGCAAGCCGGTCATTAGGGCACTGAAAGATTACAGGGAGCAGCGCAAAAAAGGTCTGGATCCCCATTTTAACCCACAACAATTAGGGATAAAAAATGCCGATGTGTGGGAGCAAAATAAAGAGGAAAAAATTTAAGTTAAATGGCGGTATCAAAAACCGCCATTTTATTTTGGAGCCAATGCATATTTTAAAGAAACAAGCCCACTGTCGTAGGTTTTATTTTCCAGAAGTTGCAGGTACGTACGGTCGGGAATGTTGCTGAAGAGAGGCTTGCCGCTGCCTAAAATAATAGGGTGTACGCTCAGCCAAAATTCATCAATCAATTTTAGTTGCAATAAAGCAGCCGTGAGGCCGGCGCCACCAAACAGCCAGATATCTTTGCCTTTTTCGCTTTTAATTTTTTCCACGGCTTCTTTTACATTTCCTTTCACCAGTATGGCGCCTTGTTTTACGCTGGTAAGCGTAGTTGAAAAAACATACTCCTTTATCGGCGGCATGCCGGGTACGGCGCCTTCGCCAACCTGCTGCATTAGTTCGTAGCTTTTGCGGCCAATGAAAAGAGCATCCACACGTTTAAAGAAATCGTTCATTCCATAATCCTGGTCGGTAAAGCACCAGTCGTATTCGCCGTTGGGGCCTTCAATATAACCATCCAGGCTAACGGCCAGGCCTAATATTACTTTTCGCATATAGGTTACAATTTACTTCTCCAGTATTAAATCGTCAGTGCGCCTCTGAAGCCCCTGGCAGCGTAGTAAGAAGAAGCGCCATTGTGGTACACAAAAACATGCCCGTAGCGGAAATCGGCAAAGAGGGCGCCGCCAAGTTTCCTGATATCGCTGGGCGTTTGTATCCAGCTGGAGGTTTTAGCATCAAAAGTGCCCAGGCTTTGCAACTGGCGGTATTGCGGTTCGGTGATAAGCTCAATTCCCATTTCTGCAGCCATTTCTACCGCGCTATGCTGCGGCTTGTGCTCTTTGCGTTCGTCAAGCGCCTGCCGATCGTAGCAAATGCTTCTGCGGCCTTTGGGGCTTTCCGGCGCACAGTCAAAAAAAGTGCATACACCTGTTTCTTTGTTATAATAAACCAGGTCTGGCTCGCCACCTGTGCGTTCCATTTCGTGCAGGGACCATAAACCTGCTGCATGGCTTTTCAGCCTCGCCTCCACATGGGTCCATTCCACCTCTTGATGCCGAGCTTTATTTTTTTCGAATCTTGCTTTTAGTAGTTGCAGCAAGCCTTCCTGTTCCTTTGGTGGTAAAGCTTTGTTGTTCATAACCACAATTTACAATTTCAAGTGGTTATAAAGAAGAGCAGTCGATGGTCAATATACTTTTATGAGCTGCTGTACCGGCAGCCCCGTTCCAATAGCTTGCATTAAGCACTTCAGTTCAATAATGTTATATCATAAGAGCTTGTATCTGCCCGATATATTCGTAACCTGATTTTAGGCGCTACCGGATTTAAGTATTTGACATTTGCCGGTTTACATTAAAATTAAATAGTGGTGTTTGTAATTTTCCATATAAACGAACCCATAATGGTAAAATCATTTCAGTGCCTCTTGCAGTAGTGATATCTCCTAAATCGATGATGTTTTTAGCTTCCCAGCCAAAGCTTTTTAAAATCTCAACTACTTTCTCTTTCGCATCCTGATCATTACCACTCACAAACACACTATGGTCACCATCAATTAATTTTGGATTCACCATTATGGGGTTACTCATGGTATTCAGCGTCTTTATAACTTTTAATTCTGGATACTTGCTTTGAATTTGCTCTGCTAAACTTTCGGTATTACAAATAAAGAGCGATGGCGGAAAACCTTTGCTAAAATCCAATGGATTGGAAATGTCGATCATTACTTTTCCATTTAAAAGTGAGTTATCTACGGCCTGCAGGCATTCAAAGGCTGCCTGTCCATTCATGGCAAATACAATCAGATCATTACCTTTTTCCACAGCCTGTTTAAATGTGGCTAACTGTACTTGTGGATGCTCCTTAATCCAGGTGCCAATAGCCGGATTACCCCATTGATCGGCTTCTGTCTTTGATAAGCTATGATCAACATTGCGCGTGCCGATATATACTGTATGGCCGAGGCCAGATAGCTTTGCAGCAAGCGCCTTACCTACAAGGCCTGTGCCTAATACTGAAATGTTCATGTGATGAGTTTTAAAATTTTAAACTATACTTTTTACAGTAGCAAACTTAAATACGGTATCTTAGATGAACAATAACTGTCAAAATTGATAGTTTAAAAAAAGCAAACCGAACCTAATGATTATTGACAATAAGGAAATGGTTTTTGAAATTGACCAGCAACAATTTCATTGTGCAATGGATGTAACCATGCATTATATTGGCGGCAAGTGGAAAACGGTAGTTTTATGGTATTTGCGCAATGAAAAAAAGCGGTTCAGCGAGTTGAAAGCCCAAATGCCACAGATTACTGAAAAAATGCTAAGTATTCAACTCAAGAAGTTAGAAGACGATGGATTGGTAACTCGCAAAGTATACAGCACAAAACCACCCTTGAAAGTGGAATATTCTTTAACCGATTTTGGAAAATCGCTGATTCCATTATTAAATGAAATTGCAAGCTGGGGCCGCCAAACCGGGCAACAAAAAGGTAAAGTTGTAAAAATAGCCGGAAGCCTGTAACCTTTGTTATTTTGATTGTTGCTAGAGTAGAAGCATTCCATCACTCCGGAACAAATGACGATTAAAAATTTAGAGTTGATTGTAAATTCTTAAGCTAGATTAGTTACGTCAACCGCCATAACATCAATGCAATGTTATAGCCGGTGCTTTTGTCATTACAGGTATCTTAAATTACTGTGTACAAAGTCATCAAAAGATTTTGGTTCTTGTCCGGTGATAAGTTTTACCCATTCCGTTGTTTTTGGAGTTTTCTGAAACCTTGGAAAGTAATGCAACATTATCATTACTAAAATAAGCATGACAGGCACCTGTTCTTTTCGTTTAGTAAAGTAAAAGCGTATCAAGCTTGGCGAAACAAACTTTATATCCTTTTCAGTTCCTTTGCTAATCTTTTCTGCCATTTGGGTAAACGTCAACGTTTCATTATTGGTTAATTCGTAAGATTGGTTGAAGTGGCTTTGTGGTGCAGTTATAATTTTTGCAGCTACTGCTCCTATGTCATTCACGTCAATTACTGTAAATTTTGCGTTTCCGGCAGGTAAAAAAATTCTTTGCTTATTTATGATGTCACTGCGAAGTGTTGTCGTAAAGTTTTGCATGAAATAAGCAGGTCGTAATAAAGTGTAGGGTATACGGCTTTCTACAATAAGTTTTTCAATTTTATGATGCGGTATCAAACTACTATTTTCAGCTCCCTGAACAGATAAAAAAATAATGTGTTTAATATTAGCAATTTTCGCCTCGTAAATAAGTGGTTTAAAATACTTAGAAACGTCTGCCAGCTGCGGCGGACGAAGTAAAAAAAGGACATCTATTCCTTTAAGCGCAGTTGAAAAGGAATCTATATTTTCAAAATCAAATTTTACACATGCAATATTGAAGCCTTTGAGCTTTTCTGTGTCTGTTTCAATATTTCTAACGCCTGCAAAAACTTGCAGTGAGGATTGAAAATGTTGCAGCGATCGTAAAATTGACAATCCTATATTTCCTGTTGCTCCGGTTATTAGTATATTCATTTCTTCTGCTATCAGTATATTAGCATTGGCTATAATGGAGAGAGGCTTACCGAAGTAGCGGAAGTCAGTTTTCCTTCTGTTTGGCTTACCTATTACCGTTCATTGTTGTTTTGATGTTGTATATAGTGTTTAGCTGCCTTTTTTCAATACTTTGGTTGCCAAAATGGGTCAAATTTTTTGGCTTGTGGCCCAATATTACCTATATCAATTGTCAAAGTACTACCATTATTTTCGTTTGAGAAAGCATTATCAATGATTAAGCAAAATGAAATAATGAGTTCATAATTGCAGTCTTTGTCTGCGGTAATCTTATAGTTATCGCCATTGAACCAGGCTACAGCTTTTTTGTCCCACCATGCAATTTGCTTTTCATTCTTATAAACTGAATATTTTCTACCTCTATGTCCAAAAATTTCAAACAAGTCTTGCCCAACTTGACAGAAATAGTGGCGTTTCCAAAAACTTTTTGTCCTGAACTCTATTATATTGTTGTTCCAACTGGTTATATTATATGTGGTGCTAAAAAACGCCCAGATTTTCTTGATGGTGTATTTAAGTTCACCAGAACCATGTTCGAAAAGATTTATCTCAGCAAGCCAACGAAATAACTTTGTTGAAGCAAAATGTGTTTGCTGTCCATCTACAAAAATTTGGTATTTATCACCAATTGATATTTTCTTTTGATTTATGTCTATTTCCATGATAGGGTCTCTTTTGGTTGGTTACAATGGAGAATGGCTTTACGAAGGCAGGTCATTCATTGAACTGCTGTTTTGCTGCTGCTCTACAGGTGATTAAAGTTAATAGGAAGATTTTATATTCTGTAACCCTGCTTTTGTGAAGCCGATGTTAGGTGCTTTTGCTTTGTTCGTTTCATCAATCTGGCGTCTATTACATCCTCCACAATAAACCTGCTTTTATTTGAGCCTAAATGGCCATACCCTTTCGGGTTGCTTGAGTCATACCGACCTTTTACTTTCAGCACAAGGTATTGGTTCCAATAAATGGAATGAACACTGTCAAATAAGGCTTGAAATTGTGTTCGAATTGGCTTGCCGTCTATGTAATAGTCTAACTCCACATTCCGGACTGCTTTACACTTCGCTTTAGCATTTAGCCCCCAATATTCATCAACACCACTGTAGACAGCTTCAACAACAACAATTTTGCCCTCGTACGTCGGCAGCTCGCAGAAAGATATTTTTGTACCGCTGCTATCAATGGTTTGTGAATAACAGATATTGGGCAGCACACTGCCTAACAAAAAGAGTAAAAGAATATAGACAATAGAACGTAGTGTCATAAATTGCGCCTAACTCATAAATATACGCACTGACAATTTTTAAAAGCGAGTCTTTTCTGCTTGATTTTTATCATATTTTCATTCGCTTTTTTTGCCTTTGGTTCGGCAATCCACACATAATATCAATAAAAAAGCTGCAAAATGATCTGCAGCTTTTTTAAAAATATAGAAAATTAAAATCTACTTCCGGCTATAGTTTGGCGCTTCGCGGGTAATCTCCACATCGTGCGTATGGCTTTCGCGCATACCGGCGTTGGTGATCTTTACAAAAGTCGCCTTTTTTAAATCGGACAGGCTTTTAGCACCGTTGTAGCCCATGCCTGCACGCAGCCCGCCTATGTACTGGTACACAATTTCCTTTAGTTGCCCTTTGTAGGCTACGCGTCCTTCAATGCCTTCGGGTACATATTTTTTTACATCCGCTTCGGGGTCCTGAAAGTAGCGGTCCGAGGAGCCGGTAGCCATGGCACCCAGCGAGCCCATGCCGCGGTACTCCTTAAACTTGCGGCCTTCGTAAATAATGGTTTCGCCGGGGCTTTCTTCCGTACCGGCAAAGATGCTACCCATCATCACACAATCAGCGCCTGCAGCCAAGGCCTTTACCATATCGCCGGTGTAGCGGATGCCGCCATCGGCAATCAGCGGAATTCCTTTTTTGCTCAATACTGATGCTGCCCCTAAAATAGCGGTAAGCTGCGGCACACCAGCACCGGCAACAATGCGTGTGGTGCAGATAGAGCCCGGGCCAATACCCACTTTCACCGCATCGGCACCGGCATCTACCAAGGCCTGCGCGCCTTCGGCAGTGGCCACGTTTCCTGCAATCACTTCTATACCTTTAAAATTCTTTTTAACGCTTTTCAGCGCCTCTATAATGCCTTTGCTGTGGCCATGCGCACTATCCAGCACCAGCACATCGGCACCTACAGCCTGCAGCGCCGCCACGCGGTCTTGCAGGTCGGCCGATACGCCCACGGCAGCACCTACCAGCAGGCGGCCGTATGCATCTTTTGCGGCGTTGGGGTAAGACGTTACCTGCAATATATCGCGGTAGGTGATGAGGCCTATCAGCTTGCCGCCGTTGTTTACCACAGGTAGCTTTTCAATCTTTGTTTTTTGCAGTATGCTTTCGGCGCCTTTCAGGTCGGTGCCTTCGGGTGCAGTTATCAGGTTCTCTTTGGTCATTACTTCGCTTACCTTGCGTGTAAGATCAGTTTCAAAGCGCAGGTCGCGGTTGGTGAGTATACCTACCAGTATGCCTTCACTGTCGATGATGGGTATGCCGCCAATCTTGTTCTCACGCATCAGGCGCAGGGCATCGCCAATGGTAGCGTCTTTCTGCAGTGTAAGGGGGTCCAGTATCAACCCACTTTCGCTGCGCTTTACTTTGCGCACCTGCTCGGCCTGCCGCTCTATGCTCATGTTTTTGTGCAGCACGCCCAGGCCGCCTTCGCGTGCCAGCGCAATGGCAAGTGATGCCTCGGTTACAGTGTCCATAGCGGCGGACAGCATGGGAATGTTCAGCGTAATGTTGGGGGTAAGCTTTGTTTGAATGTTTACATCGCGGGGCAAAATTTCGGAATAAGCCGGCACCAGCAATACATCGTCAAAAGTTAAGCCTTCAATAAAATTGCGTTGTATAGAATTGTTGTTTGCAGCCATGTGCAAAGATAGAGGCACGGGGTAATTAAGGAAAAATTAATTTTTATGAAAAAGAGAAGTTCACGAGTTCACATGTTTACGAGTTCACGAGTTGAAAGGAGAGATGTTTGAAGAAGTCGTCAATCCTCTGTCGGCAGACGGCAGCCCAAACAACCAGTTAAGCTTTAAAAGGAAAAACAGACGTTTTGGAGCAGGTTGATTGGTTGATCGGTTGATAAGTTGATTGGTAGCTTAAAAGGAAAAAGAGACGTTTTTGAATTTACGGTTTACGATTTGGGATTTAAGATTTAGTTGAAAGGACAAAAGAAAGTTTAGACGTTTTTGAAAGTTAAGAATATTATGCTCCAGCGGGGTCTCGCGTAGCGGACCCCGCGGCTGGTTAAAAGGAAAAAGGGACGTTTTTAAAACTTTGCGTCTTTGCTCCTTAGCGCCTTTGCGTGAAACTTTAAAAGAGAATTAAGACGTTTCCTAAAACCGGCTGTTCGGCATGAACTATGAGCCATCAACCACGAACCTTAAAAGGAAATGGAGACGTTTATGCAACCGCTATTTCCCATTCACCACAAAGGGCAGCAG
>CBDTUH010000008.1:0-24896 GCA_965363375.1 uncultured bacterium | reverse complement strand
CTTTAAGCCATCTATCCACGGAATATTGGCATTGTAGTCCAGCTGGTTGGTCACCAGCCAGTTGAAGTAGCGGTTGTAATAAGGCAAACCAAGGCCGCCATAGCTGACACCGTCACCATGAAACTGGTTGTACAAGCCATATTCTTCCACATTGCTATAGTCAACTCCGAAACGGGAAGTAAACCTTAAGTTTTTCAAAAGCGCATACTCGCCGCCTACACTACCCTGCAGCAAAGTGCTGTATAGATTATTCTTATCATTTTGGGCTATGTAAAGCGGGTTGTAGTTGCCATTGAACGCATTGCCTGATACAGAACCATCGGTGTTGATATTAAGTGATCCATCCGGATTATACGGATTTTGGGTGGGCCGCAAAAAGGCAACAGAGCCAACAGGATTGGAAAATAAGCCACCATTGTTGGGCGTGTGCTGAATAGAGTTAGAAGCGCTGATAATGGCAGTAAAATTCAGCTTATCGCTTGCTATATGCTTGTAATTGGTGCGGAAAGAATAACGCCTGAAATCAGAAGCGATAACAACGCCCTGCTGGTTGAAATAGCCACCCGAAATATAAAACTGGTTTTTAGCATCGCCGCCACTGGCTGACAGGTTGTATTGCTGCTGGTGACCCCTGCGGGTTACCAGGTCCAGCCAGTCGGTATCCACACCTGTGCCTTTTCCAAAGTATTCCGAATAAAAGTTGACATCATCCTCCGTACCTCCTGCATTACGCACGCCTTCTTCTAGCAACATCAGCCATTCTTCGGCATTTAAAAAACGGGCACCATCCGGCCGCGGTGCTATGGTATTGGTTCCTACTTCTAAATCGGCCCTGAACCTGGTTTTGCCGGCGCGGCCCCGCTTGGTAGTAATAACAATAACCCCATTAGAACCGCGTGAACCATAGATGGAGGTAGCCTGCGCATCTTTTAGTACGTTCACACTTTCAATATCGTTGGGGTTAATGCCTGCCAATGCATTGGCGGTGGTGGTATTGTTACTCAGGTCGCCGGCATTCATGATAATGCCATCTACCACAAAAAGCGGATCGGCACCGGCACTTACAGAACCTATGCCCCTGATGCGGATGGATTGAAAAGCACCCGGCTGCCCGCTGATGGGCGGCACCTGCATGCCCGCTACTTTACCTTGCAACATCTGGTCTACTGAAGTAAAAGGTAGGTTTTCAATTTCAGCAGCCTTTACACTAGCTACAGAAGCTGTAACATTGGTGCGGCGCTGAGTTCCATAGCCAACCACTACCACTTCTTCCAACGCTCTTTCTGCCGGCATCAGCTGCACCGACACGGCGTTTTGTCCTTCAATATTCAGTTCCTGGCTTTGATAATTTACTGATGAAATAACAAGCGTGGTAGCATTAGCTGGCACGTTTAAAGTAAAGGCGCCTTCGTTATTGGTGGTGGTGCCAATGTTGGTGCCCCTGACAGTTACGGAAACGCCGGACAAGGGCACTCCATTTATATCCTGCACTACACCACTTACTGACCTTGATTGTGCCTGCACCTGAAAAGCCATCAAAAGAAAGATGGCTAAATAATAAAGCAGTTTCGTCATAGCATTTTTGTTTAATGGGTGAACTTACATGACAACAAAACTGAAAAAATGCAGGGGCTGAAAGAAGCCGATTTTGCCGAAACATTAAAAAGAATTACTGAAGCGGTAATAATTGAAGGCAAAAGAAATGGAGGGTTAAAAGGAAAAAGAGAGGTTATGATAAAACCGGCCCTTGTAATGAGTCAAAAGTAAAAAGAAACGTTTTGTTCTATTGAAATATGTGGAGATAGACGTCTCTTTTTCCTTTTAATTTATGTTGAAGCCTGTATGTTGACTACAATTCAAAACGTCTATTTTTCCTTTTTAGAATATGCCGGCCTTCAGCTTTTAAGCCAATATGTAAAATGAATTAATGATGTAAAAAAAAGACTTTTGAACCAACCTGTATGAACGGTAACCATTTGTAACGGAATATTGCCCATCAAAGAAATGTTTCGTAGATGGCAATTATAGGTTTATAGATTTGGTTAAACCATTTTGCACGTAAGTGCACGCCAACTAATGCTATCTTATGATCAGGGATGTGACACTAAAAATGCTTTTAATACCGTTGCTGGGCCTGCTTTTGCCATTACTTACAGGTGTTATCATTATAAGTGCACACAGCCAGGCAAGCCTGATGGTTTCCGCCGCTTTTTTTCTACTTCTTTCATTCATCATCTGGCAATCCATTATTTATATAACAGCGCTTGTTAGGCGTTCAAAGCCGGCTATTAAAAATGTATATTATAAATTGCTGTTGCTGCTTCTGGGCATTGGTGTCGCCGTTGCTTTTATTGCTGGTGTGTTTTTAATTATCTGGCAAAAGCTTTTTATTGGCAATTATCAAAAAAATACAGTGCTTTCTTTTTCTTTAACCTACACTGGTACGGCTGTACTTATCGGGTTGGTTTACGAAGTGCTTTTTTTGCACAAGGAAGTAGAACTTGACGGCAAGATTGTTGACCAGCTTGATTTGGAGCGGCAGTATGCAGAAATGCATGTTTTAAAAAATGAACTGGATCCGCATTTTATTTTCAATTCACTTACAGCGCTTTCGCACCTGATAAGTTCCGATAGCGGTAAAGCACTTTTGTTCAACAGCAAATTGGCACAGGTTTATAAATATTTATTGAAGAACAAAGATCGCGACCTGATAACACTGGAAGAGGAACTTAACTTTATTAAGGATTATTTTTTCTTATTGCAGATACGGTACGGCGAAAAACTGAAACTGGAAATACATGTTGACAGCCAGCAGGCACAGCACCAGATGATATTGCCCTGTGCCCTGCAGCTGCTGGTTGAAAATGCGATTAAGCACAATTGTTTTACCAGCAGTGAGCCATTGCAGATCTTGATCTACCTGAATAAAAGCCAATTGCATATTTCAAATAATACTATAGGTAAAAACGTTAAGGTTATATCTACACAAATTGGTTTAAGGAACCTTAGTAACCGTTATCGCATTTTGTGTCGAAAAAATATTTCCGTAAGCGCAAGTGGCAATCAGTTCTTAGTTAAACTACCTATCATAAAACCAACTTTAGCATGACACAGGCCATTGTAATTGAAGATGAAAAACTTGCGAGCAACTACCTTATCAGCCGGCTGCAGCATTTGTCCCCGGATGTTCAAGTTGTAGCCACGCTAACCAGTGTAGCAGAAAGTATTGAATACCTGTCAAAAACAGCCAGGCAACCCGATCTTATTTTTAGCGATGTGCAGCTAACGGATGGATTGTCTTTTTCCATTTTCAGTAAAATACAAACTGATCTGCCAGTGATCTTTATAACCGCGTATGATACTTTTATGATGAATGCTTTTCATTGCAACGGTATCGATTACCTGCTGAAGCCTGTTGGCGATGAAGAGCTTCAACAGGCTGTTGAAAAGTATAAAAAGCTCGAGAAGCACTTTCTTTCTACCAGCAACCAGATGGAAACCCTGCTTCAAGTATTCAGGCAAAAGAAAAGAACCAGGTTGGTTGCCAAAAAGGGAACCGAGCATGTATTTTTATTGCTGGAAGATGTGGTGTTATTTTATACAGAAAACAAACTGGTGTTTGTAGTAGATAAAGATGGCCGCAAATACCTGCTGGATAAAAACCTGAGCGACCTGGAAATAGAGCTGGATAATGACCTTTTTTTCAGGGCCAACAGGCAATATATTGTTAACATCAATTATGTACGCAGTTACAAAACATATGAGCGTGTTAAACTACTTGTAGATCTTAACATCAGCATTCCCAACCATCACATCATCATCAGCCAGGAAACAGCGCCCCTATTTAAAAAATGGGTGTACGAAGCCTGACAATAAAACAAGAAAAAGCCGCTACATGCGGCTTTTTAAATTAATTGGCTAAACAGTTTGTTAGGCTTTGTTCAGTTTCTTATCAAGCGTCATATTGCCGGCGCCATCTGCATTTACATGGTACCATTTCTTATCATCTTCAAGAATGATGTAGTAGCGGATTCCAGTTTCATTATTCACTTCTGTAATACCAAAGATTTTTTTGCCGCTGTACTTTGTTTTCAGGTTGGCCAGTATAAACGGGCACAAACCATCTTCTTTGTAATAGCGGGTTGTTTTAATAACCTGCCCTTCTTTATTGTAAATCATGCGGCATTTGACAGCTCCATTTAGAAATAAAACCTCATAATTGTGGTCGCTTTCATACCATACTACTTTTTCGGCTTTAGGAAAGGTTTCATTGAATTTTTTTTCAATTTTAGCATCAACATCTATTGGTGTGGCATACAGAATGGTAGAAGCAAATACGGTTAAGGCAAGAAGTAACTTTTTCATATTAATTTTTTTAATGGTTAACGGTAACTTATACACAAGTTACTTTGTCAAAAGGCCTTTGTAAAGCCATTATCCACCACTGGTAAAAGGATTTAGAGACGTTTTAAAAACCATTTTCATTTACCTTATTTAGACCGTTACAAACTGCTGTTGAAAGCGAAATGCTGACTGCTGAAATGTGATTTGCTATGTATGTTAAATATATCTAAATACGACAAGTTTCGTGTATGAATGGTAAGTTGCTCTAAAAGGAAAAACAGACGTATTGAAAAGTAATTCGGATTTGTTTTATAATGCCATCAGGCTGCAGCCCCTTACCTCAGCATGGTCGAACCGTCCCAGTATCGAAATTCCGCCGCTTGAGTGGCGGCGCCCGCTGTCTTCTGTAGCAATAAATGAGCAGGAGTAAATATTAGCCAGGTCAATAACATTGATGCCGCCGGTGCGCCCATCTTTTAAAAGCGAAAGCGGATCATCTTCTTCCCGCAATAAAAGCCGCATCCAGGGCGGTGTAGAAAAAAGGCCTTCTTTTTTAGCATAAGCCTGTGATAATAGTTCCGTCATGCCATATTCCGAATGAATGGTTTCCAGCTGAAAAGCTTCTTTCAGTACTGCGTGCACTTCGTCGCGAATCAGCTCTTTTTTCCGTCCTTTCATACCGCCGGTTTCCATTATAAGTGTATGCTGTAGCGGCATGGGGTAATGTGCGGCAAAATCCAGCAAGGCATAGGTTACACCTATAAAAATTGTTTTTTGCCCGCGTGATTCCAACTCTGAAAGTGTCTGCGCCAGTTTTTTAAAATCGTACAGGTAAAAACCGCTTTTGGGGTGACCGCTTTGCTTAATCAAACTATCTACCATGTACACCAGCGAAGAAGCGCCCCGCTCCAGGTACGAAGGCAAAAGCCCTAGTACGCAGTACTCCTGCGGGTTGCCGTAAAACGTCTCAAATCCCTTTTGAAAGCTTCGCTCATAAATGGCTTTATCTTTTACCAGGTGGCGGCTCGGTACCATTCCTGTAGTGCCGCTGCTTTCAAAAATCACCTGCGGTGTAAATTGGCCTGCTGTAACGTTATGGGTTTTAAAAAATGAAATGGGCAGAAAAGGAATCTGTTCTATTTGGGTTAAATTTTCCGGTGTTGATTTTAACAATTGACAGTACTGCGCATAAACGGGATTATTGTAGTATTGAAAACAATATACGGCCAGCGCCGCCGTTTTAAAGGAGGCAGCATCCGAAACAGAAAATACCTGATCTGCTAAGTCTTCCGGTTTAGGTATTTCACCCCGCATGTTGTAAATTTGATTTAAGCACAATGAATATGAAGAAATATTTTGGCCTGTTTTTATTGCTGGGCACCCTGGTGGCCTGCGACAAAGATAAATTTGAAACGAAACCGCAGCTAAAATTAAAATCTGTTAACAATAACGAAGTACGCTTTAATGGCAACCTGGTGGTGACCATGGAGTTTACCGATAAGGAAGGCGATGTAACCGATTCTCTTTTTGTGATAAGGGAACGCATTAATGTGCGCGGACCCATTGTGGCGGCCACTTCTCCTTTTAAAATACCCACTTTTCCTGAGCGCAACCAGGGCGAGATACAGGTTAGTTTTGACTTTCAGACGCAGTTGATTCCCGGTTTGCCATCTATCCGAATTCCCGGCACGGTACCATCTCAATACGAACCCGATTCTTTGATATTGAAATTTGTTGCCCGCGACAAGGAAGGCAATGTAAGCGATACACTGGCGGTTAGTGATATTTTTGTAGAAAGGCTCTAAAATTTTGGTTATTAAAAGCCTGAGCGGCACTTTTAATTTTTTACTTTTTACCAGCATTTATATTGCTTTTGTAGCCATTGGCATGGTGCACCAAACGGCGCTGCTATTTGATATAAACCTCTCTTTTTCCTTTTATGCTTTTGTGTTTGCCGGCACTTTGTGCAGCTACAATTTTCACTGGTACTTTACGCATGTAACAGACGATTCTGAAATTTCACTTAAAACTGGCTGGCACATCCGTTACCGCAATGTGCACCTGGCCATTGCAGTGGCCGCTTTTGTGGTGGCTGTGGTTTTTGCTTTTTCGCTTTTGGAACACTGGCTATGGCTGGCTTTTTCGGCCTTGTTCACTTTTTTATATTCGGCACCCAAAGTGCCTCTTTCGCCATTTACCAAACTACGGCAGATTGCTTATGGCAAAACCATCTTTTTAGCCTTGGCGTG
Source organism: uncultured bacterium (assembly GCA_965363375.1). Taxonomy (GTDB): domain Bacteria; phylum Bacteroidota; class Bacteroidia; order Chitinophagales; family Chitinophagaceae; genus Flavisolibacter. The sequence goes on along the minus strand of CBDTUH010000008.1, from coordinate 18,303 downwards.
GATGCATGTAACCACCATGTTGCCCCTGCTGGTGCAGCAGGTTGATTGGCAAATGCCGCATTACCTTTTTGCGCTCAACCGTTTTTTCCTCATCTATGCCATCTGCATTTTATTTGACCTGCGCGACCGAGACTCAGACCGGTTGAGCGGCATCAAAAGCATGATAACGCAAATGAGTATAACACAGGTTACCGTTATTTATTACGGCATCCTTTTTTTCTGGGCGATTATTACAGGCTGGCTGTCGCTATATTTATCTCCCGCCATCATTCTTGCATTTTCTGTTCCCGGTCTGGTTCTGCTTTTCATCTACCATTGGGCCAAAAGGCAGGAGAATGATTATCTCTACTATTTTTTTCTGGATGGGCTGATGGTTATTTCTTTTCCGCTGATGTTGCTTTTTCAGATTTAGCTAAATTTGAAATATAATTTTGATACTAATGGCAAAAGTGAATAAAAGCAAAAAAGAAAGTGGCTCTAAAAGTGTATTGACCAATCAATCATTACAATTCTTAAAAGATTATATTAACAATCCGTCACCGGTGGGTTTTGAAAGCAGCGGGCAACGCTTGTGGCTCGATTACCTGAAGCCTTATGTTGATGAGTTTTTTACCGATCCGTATGGAACTGCAGTAGGTGTTGTCAACCCCGGGCAACCATTTAAGGTGGTGATAGAAGCCCACGCCGATGAGATCAGCTGGTTTGTAAATTATATCAATGCGGAAGGATTGATTTATTTAAAACGCAATGGCGGTGTGGACCACCAGATTGCGCCTTCGCAGCGCGTTATTATTCATGGGAAAAATGGACCGGTAAAAGCCGTATTTGGCTGGCCAGCCATACACACACGCCTAAGCACGGCGGAAAAAGAAAATGTGCCTAAAGTTGAAAACTTATTCCTTGATTGTGGCGCCCGCACCCGGAAAGAAGTGGAAGACCTGGGCATTACAGTAGGAAACGTGGTAACCTATGTGGATGGTTTTGACGAGTTGGCGAACGACTACTACATCGGCCGCGCCTTTGATAACCGTATTGGTGGTTTTATGATTGCGGAAGTAGCGCGATTGCTGAAAGAAAATCGCAAGAAATTGCCTTACAGCCTGTACGTGGTAAATGCGGTGCAGGAAGAAATAGGCCTGCGCGGTGCTGAAATGATTGCCCGACGTATTAAACCCGATGTAGCCATCATAACCGACGTAACGCACGACACTTCCACACCAATGATTAACAAATTTATTGAAGGTGAAACGTGGTGTGGTAAAGGCCCTTCTCTTTCTTTTGGTCCTGCAGTGCACAACATGTTGCTGCGTTTTGTGCAGGATGTGGCGGAAGAAAGAAATATCCCTGTACAATTGCGGGCGGTTTCGCGCAGCACCGGCACCGATACCGATTCGTTTGCTTATGCCAATGATGGTTGTCCTTCGGTTTTAATTTCCATTCCGCTGCGCTATATGCACACTACAGTAGAAATGCTGCACCGCAATGATATAGAACAAACCATTGAGCTGATGTATCAAAGTTTACTGGCACTGACTCCAAAAACAAACCTGAGTTATTTCAGCTGATACATTTAATGCAATTAATTTAAAAGGAAAAAGAGACGTTTTGTAAAACGTCTCTTTTTCCTTTTAATTTTTTACACGCTACAACTTTCCTAAGCCGCCCGCTTCAGTAAGGTTTATAGAGATACCAACCTGGTTATTGCCTATTCCCTTTTGATAAGAACTTCGTGCATAATGAAATTGAAACTTTTGAAACCTCGCAGAAAGCCCGGCGGAAAAACCGGTTAATCCATTACCTGCATTGCCGGTGCTTAATTCAGATCGACGCAAAACATTATATCCAACAGTTGCTTCCAGGTGTTTTCCGATGTATACATGCGTGGCCAAAACAAAATGATTTAAAGTTCTTTTGAAAAAAGAATTAGACTGGCCCATGTTGTATTGACGGTTTAGCGTAGTATCATTATACAACCTGGAGATACGGTGCAGCTGATGCGCTGTTACTGAAAATGCCAACGGTGCTTTTAACAGTTTTTTTGTAAGTCCAAGCTGAAGGTCCAAGGGCAGGTCTTCTTTTTCTGTTTGAAATCCCTTTAGCTGAACACCCATGTTTTTGGCTACAAAACCTATCCTCAAACCATGAATGGTGTCTTTGTACAACAAACCTATATCTACTGACAAGGCCGATGAATTGTAGGGGCCATAATGTGATTGAATCCATTTCAGTGAACTACCATACTGCCAACGCTCCAAGTAAGTTTTACCGGCTGAAACCTGCACTACATAATCATAAGCGTTGAAGGTTCCTTCTTCATTGCCCGCTGCATCGGTTTGAGTGAGACTTCCATAATGAACAAAAAACAAGCTGCCGCCGAAAGCTGTTTTTGATGGTTGATGGTAAAAGGAAGAAGAGACGTTGAGTGCTTTGATGCCTGCCACAAGGTCGGTAAAATTCATAGCCACCTGGCCATGCAGTTCGGCTTTTAATAAAGCCGGGTTGTATAAGGCAAAGCTTACATCCGCATTGTTATGGGAAACATTGATACCGCCGGCCGCAGACAACGGAGTACTGGCACTGAAAGATAAAAAGTTATACGCAGCCCTGCCACCAAGGGTTTGTGATTGAACCAGGCAATAGACAAGGCAGCAGCATATGGTAAAATAAAAACGCAAAGCATAGCGAAAATGAGAAACTTTTGCCAATTGCCTTGCGTTTTTATAAATAGACTTAGATTAATGTAAAGCCAGCTCCAAAACCTGGTTCATGGTTTTTACATAATGAAAATTAACGCCTTTGATATATTCGGGATTGATCTCCTGCACGTCTTTTTCATTCTGCCAGCAAAGTATCAGGTCGCGCAGGCCGGCACGTTTGGCAGCCAGTACTTTTTCTTTAATACCACCAACTGGCAATACTTGTCCGCGCAAGGTAATTTCGCCGGTCATGCCTAAATACGACTTTACCTTGCGGCCTGTAAATGCAGAAGCCAAAGCCGTAAGCATGGTTACACCTGCACTCGGGCCATCTTTGGGTACAGCACCTTCCGGCACGTGCACATGTATGGTTTTCTTTTCAAAAATTTTTGGATCGATGCCGTATTTCTTAGCATTGGCTTGCAGGTATGATAAAGCTGTAGTGGCACTCTCCTTCATTACATTTCCTAAATTCCCAGTCAGCCTCAACTCTCCTTTTCCATCGCCCAGCGTTGTTTCTATAAACAAAATATCACCACCTACATACGTATAGGCAAGTCCAACCGCTACACCGGGCATGGTGGCTGCTTTGTACAGTTCATTGGTAAAGCGGCTGCGACCCAGTATTTTTTCAATATCTGCTATAGAAAGCGATGCTTTTACCGAACCTGTCATGGCAAGTTCCTTAGCTTGGTTACGCATAATGGCTGCCAGCAAACGGTCCAGCTCTCGCACACCACTTTCTCGTGTATAATCCTGAATTATTTTCTCCAGAATTTTATCGCTTATTTTAAATGGCGTGTTCTTCAAGCCATGTGCTTCTTTTTGTTTGGGAATGAGGTGACGTTTGGCAATTTCCATTTTTTCTTCCACCGCATAGCCACTCAGTTCAATAATCTCCAGTCGGTCGCGCAGCGCCGGCTGAATATTTTGAAGGTTATTGGCCGTGGCAATAAACAATACCTTGCTCAGGTCGTATTCCAGCTCCAGGTAATTATCGTAAAATGTATGGTTTTGCTCTGGGTCTAAAACTTCCAGCAAGGCGCTGCTGGGGTCGCCACGGAAGTCAGCTCCTACTTTATCTATTTCGTCTAAAATTATAACCGGGTTAGATGATTTTACTTTACGGATGGATTGCACAATACGACCGGGCATGGCACCAATGTAGGTTTTGCGATGACCTCTTATTTCGCTTTCATCATGAATACCTCCAAGGCTTAACCGTACGTACTTGCGGCCAATAGCCGAGGCAATGCTGCGGCCCAGCGATGTTTTACCAATACCGGGAGGACCGTAAAAGCAAAGAATCGGGCTTTTCATGTCGCCTTTCAACTTCAGCACCGCCAGGTATTCCAGTATGCGCTCTTTTATTTTATCCATCCCGTAGTGGTCGTTGTCCAGTATCTGTCGCGCTTCTTGCAGGTCTATTTTATCTTCGGTGTAATCGGCCCAGGGAAGGTCGAGCATCAGGTCCAGGTGATTGTATACCACAGAAAAATCGGGTGTGGATGGATGCATGCGCTCGAGCTTTTCAATGCCTTTCTTGAACATTTCCTTCGCGGCTTCGGTCCACATTTTCCCTTCCGCCTTTTTCTGCATTTCCTTTAGCTCACGCTCGTTGGTATCGCCACCCAGCTCTTCTTTAATACTTTTTAGTTGCTGCTGCAAAAAATACTCGCGCTGCTGCTTGTCCAGTTCTGCTTTTGTTTTGTTGGTTACCTTGTTTTTTAACTCGGCAAACTGCAGTTCTTTTTGCAGCAGCTGCATCAGCAGGTCGGCACGCTCGCGGATGTTATTTATCTCCAGCAACCTCTGTTTTTCCTTTATCTCCGTATTCAGATTGCTCGAAACAAAATGAATGAGAAAAGAAGGGTTTTCAATATTGCGCAGGATAACGGCAGCTTCTGATGGAATGTTGGGCGACAGCTGAATGATTTCGGTTGCCAGGTCTTTAATGTTGGAAACGTAAGCTTCAAAATCGGGTTCCGCTTCGTGCGCATCATCAACCAGCGGCGTGATGTTGGCTTTAAAATAAGGATCATCCGTAATAAGGCTATTAACGCTGAAGCGGCTTTTACCCTGAATAATAATGGTAGTGCCGCCATCAGGCATTTTTATCAGCTTTACTATTTTAGCTACTGTACCAATGCTTTCTAGGTCTTCAAACACAGGGTCTTCTACATTGCTGTCTTTTTGTGCAATTACGCCAATAAGCTTGGTGCCTTTGTAAGCATCGGTTACGGCTTTTATACTTTTATCGCGGCCCACGGTTATGGGCAGCACCACGCCCGGAAATAAAACAGTGTTGCGCAGGGGCAGCAGGGCTATGGCTTCGGGTATATCCAGTTTTTCATTGGCATCATGGTCATTTTCATTTAACGGCATGATCGGTAAAAAATCCATCTCGTCTTCGGGCTTCAGTAAAAAATTCACTTATAATAATTTAAGTACGACAAATTGACCTTTCTTAAAAATCAATTGCAAAAGTAAAACAGTATTCCTTCCCGGTCAATATTAATGCCATGCACTTTTCGAAAGCAATTTTGTCAGCTAAAAACAAAAATCCCTTTCCGGTAATGAAAAGGGATTTAAGACGTTTATTGTTTTGTAAAAAAATTAAAGCGCAAAGCCGGCAGAAATCTGGAAGCCCTGGTTTTTCCATTTGGCCTCGTCGTCAATTTCGCTGATGTTGTTGAGGCCAATGAAATAACGGCCGCTTAATCTCAGCTTGCTGATGTTCAGCTGCACGCCGCCCAGCATAGAAAAATCACCGCTGCTGAAAGCTTCTTTACCATTTTCCAGCAAGGTTTTATCCTGGTTCAGCAAAATGCCAAACTGCGGACCGGCCTGCAGAGAAAGTACGTTGCCCAACTTGTAGCTCAGTAAAACGGGAATAGAAAGGTAGTTCAGCTTTACATCTTTGTAGTTGTTGAAGTCGAGCGCATTGTCGTAAATGTTGCGGAAAGACGTATCCGCGCGGGTGTTGATCTGGTTCCAAAGCACCTCGGGCTGAATTTTCAAACGCTTGCCCAGCCCTATTTCGGCGAAGCCGCCGAGGTGGTAACCGTATGTAAATTCATCGCGAAAAGCCTTGTCGTCAACCTTGCTGATGTTAACGCCGCCTTTTACGCCAATGTTGAATTGCGCCATGGCCGCACTGCTGAAAAACAATAAACCGAGTGCCAGTAAGATCCTTGATTTCATAAACATGAGTTTTTATTAGAGAGATTTAGAAGTCAATATTAGTGTGAAGTAAAATTTGCTTTTGTTAAAGAATAAATAAAGGTTTTATAATTAACAAGCGCTTGTATTCACTGCTTCTTTGCTTTGAAATTTTTAAAGCATTATATAACCAATTTCAAAACGTCTCATTTTCCTTTTAAAAGTATTAGAAGGAAATAAAACGTCTCTTTTTCCTTTTAAAGAAATTTTGCCTTTCACTAATAAAGTGCAACTAAAAAACGATAAAAATGATTTTATAGTATGAAGCCGGTGTTGATGGCAAATGCAGTAGAAAAGTGGTGCTGCTCAGCCGGAAAATAATAATCCAGAATAACCTGTGGCTGCACAAAGAATTTGCCTTTGCTGAATTCGCCGCGCAGCTGTGCCGATAGCGAAAGTGGTTTGAATTTGCTATCGTCGTTCAGGTTTACCTGCTCCGTATTTTGAAACAAGGATGTGCCTGATTTTTTGTTGTAAAAATTGTAGTTGCTGGTTTGGTTGAGCCCAAATTTTTGCGTGCCGCTCAGCAACGTCAGCTGCGGCGAAAATCGAAAATGATCTTTATCAAAAAGTACATTCAACCAATAAAAATCGCGCTTAACAGAGGCTGCTACTGAAAGGTCGCTGATGCTTTCCGTGGTTTCAATAATGGTGGTGCTGGTAAGTGGTTTGCCGCGCAATAGTTTTATTTTTTCTTCCCGCTCTTCTACATTTGTGCGGCTACCCCAGCCATAGCCTACAGCAATAGAAGGCTTCACCCAACCCTGCCGGTAAGTAAAATAAGCAAAGGCTTCGTTACTTAGCGGCGATGTATAAAACTGCAGGGAATCTTTGGTGAAAAAATGGGTGTAGGCTACACCGGTCATAAAGCCGCTGTTCTGTAAATAGTCGTAAGAAGCGGAAGCTGCTACCTGGTACAGGTTAAAATCTTTTTGTTCGAAAATACCGTTTCCGGTAATGCTGATGCCCAAGCCGTTTTTGTGATAATAACCCGCCGAAGGTGTAATGATAATTTTACGCGTATTGTTGAGCGAAGCAGATGAGGACTGGTAATTGAAAAAACCGTTGCTGGCTCCTACATTAATGGTGGCAAAACTGCGGGGCGCGGTGATGGAATCAATAAAAGATTCCAGCTCGTTAAACAGGTCGTCGTAATAAGCAAAAGAATCAACGGCCTGGTCCTTTTTGTTTTGTGCTGTAGCAGAAAACGCTGTACAGCAAAGTGCCAAAAGGAAAATAAGAGGTTTTTTACACATGGTTTTTTGGTGTTAAACAGGATGTTGATACCAGGTAACGAAAATTATTTAAAAGGAAAAATAGACGTTTTTCTTTTACTATACTAATTCCAGCAGGGTTATTTCGGGCATGATGCCCACCCTGCCGGGATAACCAATAAAGCCATATCCCCTGTTTACGTACAACTTCTGCGCTGCCTGCTCGTACAATCCTGCCCATTGCTGGTACACATACTGCACCGGGCTCCATTTAAACCAGGGTAGTTCTACACCAAATTGCATACCATGTGTGTGGCCGGCCAGCATCAGGTCAATGTCAGAATATTTGGTCCTTACCTCTGCATCCCAGTGCGAAGGGTCGTGGCTTAAAAGCAATTTGAAAGGTATGCCTTCGGTGCCGGCGTAGGCTTTTTCCAGCTTGCCGTATTTGGGAAAGCGGGCTTTGGCGCTCCAGTTCTCTACACCCAGCAAGGCGATTTTTTCTTCTCCCCGTTCAAAAATGGCAGATTCATTCAGCATCAGTTTCCAGCCCAGGGCGGCATGCGCCTCTTTCATGCGCTCCAGGTTATCGCGCTTAGCCTGTGCCGTGGGCCATTCCACATAATCGCCATAATCGTGGTTGCCCAATATGGAGTAAACACCCATAGGCGCTTTTAACTGGTTAAATACATCCATAAAAGGCTCCAGTTCGACCGTTTGATTGTTCACCAGGTCGCCGGTAAAAACTATCAGGTCGGGCTTTAGGGCCAATACCTTTTCAATTCCTTTTTGAACCGCGCTTTTATTATTAAGGCTGCCGGAATGTATGTCAGACAACTGAACAATCTTTAATCCTTTAAAGGCAGCCGGAAGGTTGGGAAACGAAAGCTTTACCTTCTTTACCTCGTAATTGTATTTGTTAGAAAAGCCATTGACCAAAGTGCCAAAAATACCGCCGCCCGCTGCCAGCCCAAGCCAGCTTAAAAACAAAGAGCGCGAAATGCGTTCGCCTTCCTGCAGGTTCTCCCCTTCTGTTGCATTGAAAAAGGTTTTACCCGCCACCCATTGTATTAGCCGGCGCAGGTCATCTATCAAAAAGAAAATAGCCGCCATGAACTTGGCAAAGAATAGACCGGCTACAATGGCAAATATAGTGGTGCGTAGTCCCTTTGAGTGGTTTTCGAGGTTGAGGTAAGGCAGCAGCAGAAAAAGCAGCAGTGCCATAACCGACAAGCTCCAGTATACAATATATATTACAGAACGGGTGCGGGTGCCTGCGCCTTGCGAAACGGTTTTTACCGCCTGGAAAACATAAAAATCCAGCAAAAGCATCAGCCCAAGAAGCACCAGGTAAAAAGGAGTACTGCGCATAAACGTGAAATAAGTTGCAAATAACCTAAGTTTTAGGTTTGCTGTAAACTTTTATTTAGAATGCTTTGCCCAAGGTGGTGTATTTTTGTTTTAACCCATTAAAAATAGTGCCGTTATGAAGTTTATGTATTATGGTCATTCTTGCTTTGCGGTGCAGCTAGGTGGCAAAAACCTGCTTTTCGATCCTTTTATCACGCCTAACGAGTTGGCCAAGGATATTGATATTAAAAAGATAAAGGCCGACTATATTTTTCTGTCGCACGGGCACGACGACCATGTGGCAGACTGCGCCGCCATTGCCAAAAACACTGGCGCTATGGTTGTGGGTGCTTTCGAGGTGACCGAGTGGCTATCCGGACAGGGTGTGGAAAAAACCCATGGCATGAACACCGGCGGTAAATGGAAGTTTGATTTTGGCACCGTTAAATGCGTGGTGGCCCAGCACTCCAGCAGCATGCCCGATGGAAGCTATGGCGGCAATCCAATGGGCTTTATTATTACTTCCGGGGAAAAGAATTTTTATTATGCCGGCGATACGGCGCTGACGCTGGATATGCAGCTGATACCCAGGTGGGCAAAACTTGATTTTGCCGTGCTCCCTATTGGCGATAATTTTACAATGGGATATGAAGATGCGGTGGAAGCGGCTCATATGATTCAGTGCCAGAACATTGTGGGGGTGCATTACGATACATTCGGATTTATAAAAATAGACCATCAAAAGGCAAAACAGACGTTTGCAGATGCCGGCAGCACCTTACATTTGCCGGCTATAGGCCAAACCATCGAACTATAAAAAAACAAAACACTATCCTTTAAAAAAATCAATGGCAAGAATAATTGGTGTTGCAAATCAGAAAGGCGGTGTGGGCAAAACCACCACAGCTATTAACCTGGCCGCATCGTTTGGCGTGCTGGAGTTTAAAACATTATTGATAGATGCAGATCCGCAGGCGAACAGTACCACCGGTGTTGGCTTTGATCTGCAGAACGTTACGCAAAGCCTGTACGATTGCATGGTAAACAATGCAACCGCGCGCGATGTCATTTTAAAAACCGAAATTCCAAACCTCGACCTCATCCCCTCGCACATTGACCTGGTAGGTGCTGAAATTGAAATGATCAATTATCCTAACCGCGAAATGGTGCTGAAGAACCTGGTGCAGGCCGTGCGCGATGAATACGATTTTATTGTGATCGACTGCTCCCCTTCGCTGGGCTTGATTACAGTAAATGCGCTGACCGCGGCCGACTCGGTAATTGTGCCGGTGCAATGTGAGTTTTTTGCGCTGGAAGGTTTGGGCAAACTGCTGAATACCATTAAAATAGTACAAAGCAGGTTAAACACTTCTTTGCAGATAGAAGGTATTTTGATGACCATGTACGATGGGCGCCTGCGCCTGTGCAACCAAGTAGTGAACGAAGTACGACGTCATTTTGAAGACTTGGTTTTCAGCACTATCATTCACCGTAACTCGCGCCTGAGCGAAGCGCCATCCGTAGGCAAGCCGGTGATTTTGTACGATGCCAACAGCAAGGGCTCAATGAATTATCTGAACCTTGCCAAGGAAATTTTGCAGAAAAACAACTTGACGCGCATTCCGCAGGAAGAACGTACGGTAGAGTTGTGAGATTTTAGTTAATCCTTATATAAACCTTTGAAATCCCTTTTATAAACTTCATCTTTGACCACCGTATTATAAAAAAAACAGAACTGAATATTTTACATGAGCACACCCAAAGGAAATAAAGAAGCGCTGGGCAAAGGCATCAGGTCTTTGCTTTCTTCCATTGATTCGGACCTGAAGAACACAGCCGGCAGTTTAAAGCCGCAGGCAGTGGAAGAAGCCACCGGCATTCTGCGCATTCCTGTTGAAAACATTGTTACCAACCCCAAGCAGCCGCGTAAAGATTTTGACGAGCAAACCCTGCAGGAGCTGGCGCAATCCATCAAGCTACATGATATTATTCAGCCTATTACGGTTTCTAAATTAGGCCCCAATAAATACCAGCTCATTTCCGGTGAACGCCGCTGGCGCGCCTCAAAGCTGGCCGGTGTAAAAGACCTTCCCGCTTATGTGCGCCATGCCAACGACCAGCAACTGCTGGAGCTGGCCCTGCTGGAAAACCTGCAGCGCGAAGATCTGAACGCCATGGAAGTGGCCCTCAGCTACAAGCGCATGATGGAAGAACTAAGCCACACGCAGGAGCAGGTGGCCGAGCGTATGGGTAAAGACCGTAGCACTGTTACCAACTACATTCGCCTGCTGAAACTGCCACCCGACATTCAAGTAGCTGTGCGCAATGGCGAGATCAGTATGGGACATGCGCGTGCGCTGATAAATGTAGACACTATCGATAAGCAGCTTTTTGTATTTGAAGAAATTAAAAGCAAAGGGTTGAGCGTGCGCCAGACCGAAAACCTGGTTCGCAACCTGTACAAAGAAGGCGAGCCCGTAAAGAAAACAGAAACCGATACCCTGCCGCCTACCTACAAAAAAATTGAAGATAAACTGGCCTCGCACTTCAGCACTAAGGTTAAAATGAAACATAGTAAAAACGGCAGCGGTCAAATCAGTTTTGACTATTACTCGCTGCAGGAGCTGAACAAGTTGTTAGACCTAATGAACATTACCATTGACTAAGGGCATCCATAAACGTCTCTTTTTCCTTTTAACCCTACTAGCCTTGTTTACTGCTAAGCAAGGTGCTGCACAAACAGATACGGCACGCCGTGATTCTGCTGTTGTAATTATCGACACGGTTGAAGGTACCGTAGCTGTTGATACCATGCTGCGGGTGCATTCGCCACGGACCGCAGCTATACGTTCTGCCATCATCCCCGGCTGGGGACAAGTGTATAACAAAAAATACTGGAAAGTGCCCATTGTGTATGGCGCGCTGGGCACTACGGCCGGAGTTTTTGTATATAATGTAAAATGGTACAACCGTTTTCGCTATGCGTACCGCGTGGTTTACAATAAAGATTCGGCAAACTTTGCTAATGTACACCCCTTATTACAGGCTTATGTAGAGTACAACGACCAGAACGGACTGCGTGCTACGCGCGATGAATTTCGCCGCAACATCGATCTTTCGGTGCTAGTGTTCCTGCTTTTTTGGGGACTGAATGTGGTAGACGCTTCGGTAGATGCACACCTCAAAACCTTTGACGTAAGCCCCGACCTAAGTTTGCATTTGAAACAAGGCTACAGCGACCTGGCGCAAACCCACGGTTTCAGCATTATTCTCAAATTCAAATAAATTATACTTCATTTTATGAAGATTGCACTAATCGGTTATGGCAAAATGGGCCATATGATAGAAGAAATAGCCTTGGAGCGCGGGCACCAAGTGATACTGAAAATACATGCCGATAACATTGCCGAGTTTACAGCAGAAAATATGGCTTCCGCTGATGTGGCCATTGAGTTTACCGCACCTGAAAGTGCTTTTGAAAATGTAAAGATGTGCTTTAAATATGGCGTACCTGTAGTGAGTGGGTCCACCGGCTGGAACGATAATTTGGAAGAAGCCAAAAGCATTTGCCAAAAGGAAAACGGGACGTTTTTGCACGCCTCTAATTTCAGCATTAGCGTTAATATATTTTTTGAAGTGAATAAATTGCTGGCGCGCCTGATGGCACCACAAAAAGGTTATGATGTTTCTTTAAAGGAAGTGCACCATACGCAGAAAAAAGACGCGCCCAGCGGTACCGCTGTTACTTTAGCCGAAGGCGTGCTGGAGTTTGCCAAAACAAAAGAAGGCTGGGTAAACGAAGAAACGAAAAGCCCCGACCAGCTTTCCATCATCTCCGAACGAATTGACCCCGCCCCTGGTACGCACCATGTAAAATGGAGTTCGGATATTGATGATATTGAAATTATTCATACCGCGCATAACCGCAAAGGATTTGCCTTAGGCGCTGTGCTGGCAGCCGAATTTATACATGATAAAAAAGGCGTGTTTACCATGAAGGATGTGCTGCAGTTTTAAAACGTCTGTTTTTCCTTTTAATTTTTTACAGATAAAACAAAAACGTCTGAAATTCCTTTTACAACTTAAAAGGAATTTCAGACGTTTTTTATTGCTTTTAATATTTAAGCAATTACAGCTTTTCTTACTTTCACCAGTTGCACCAGCAGGTTTTCTAATAAATCCAGTCGCAACATGTTGGCGCCATCACTTTTAGCGCAGCTGGGGTCAGGATGCGTTTCTATAAATAAGCCATCCGCGCCAGCAGCAATCGCAGCTTTGGCAATGGTACCTATCAACTGCGGGTTACCGCCGGTTACACCACTGGTTTGATTGGGCTGCTGTAGGCTGTGTGTGCAATCCATAATTACGGGCATGCCGGTTTGCTGCATAATGGGAATGTTGCGGTAATCCACTACTAAATCCTGGTAGCCAAAAGTAGTACCGCGCTCCGTAAGCATTACTTTATCGTTGCCGATGCTTTTTATTTTTTCTACAGCAAAGCGCATGGATTCACCACTTAAAAACTGGCCTTTTTTTACGTTTACAATCTTACCGGTTTCGCCGGCGGTTAACAGCAGTTCGGTTTGGCGGCACAAAAAAGCCGGTATCTGCAATATGTCTACATATTCGGCGGTTTTGCGCGCTTCTTCTTCCGAATGTATATCGGTAGTGGTAGGAAGATTAAAATGCTTGCCCACTTTTTGAACGGTTTGCAAACCAAAGTCATCACCTAGCCCTGTAAAAGAATTGGCGCTGGTGCGGTTTGCTTTTTTATACGATGCTTTAAAAATATAAGGAATGCCCAGCTTTTGGCAGATGGAATAAACCTTCTCGGCTACTTCAAAAACGAGCTCCTCGCTTTCTACCACGCAGGGGCCTGCTATAAGGAAAAAAGAATCTTTATTGTATTGCTGCTGTGCAAAAAGTTGCTGTAAAGAAGGATTCATGGGCGCAAAGTTACGCCATTGACACACGTGCTACATTTTAGGCTGATAGAATTTAGGTATTTCATCGCCGCCTGATTATTTTTGACCTTTTTACAAAATGGCTATGACAAAAGAAAAAATATTAGTGATTGGCGCTTCGGGTCAGATTGGTGTGGAACTAACACTGGCCCTGCGCAAAATATATGGCGAAAGCAACGTGATAGCATCGGATCTGCGCGAGCAAAACCCGCTGCTGGAAGGCACCGGACCCTATGTGAGCCTGGATGTGATGAACAAGGAAATGCTGCACGTGCAGGTGATTAGGCAGAACGTAACACAAATCTATTTGCTGGCCGCCATCCTTTCTGCCACCGGCGAAAAAAATCCGGCGCTGGCCTGGCACCTCAATATGCAGGGCTTATTGAACGTGCTGGACATTGCCCGCGAAGAAAAATTAAGCAAAGTGTACTGGCCTTCTTCCATTGCAGTATTTGGTCCCACTTCGCCACGACAGAACTGTCCGCAGCAAACCATCATTGAACCAACAACCGTGTACGGCATCAGCAAATATGCCGGCGAATTTTGGTGCAACTATTATTTCAACAAATATGGTGTGGATGTGCGCAGCCTGCGCTATCCGGGTTTGATTTCCTACAAGTCGGCACCCGGCGGTGGCACTACCGATTACGCGGTTGAGATTTACCACGAGGCCCTAGCCAATGGACATTACAATTGCTTTTTGGAAAAAGATACTTACCTGCCCATGATGTATATGCCGGATGCCATCCGCGCCACGATCGAACTAATGGAAGCTCCAGCTGAAAATATTAAAACGCGCACTTCTTACAACCTGTCAGCAATATCGTTTTCGCCTGAGGAAATAGCCGGAACCATTAAGCAACATATTCCCGACTTTACCATTGAATACAATCCCGATTACCGGCAGCAAATTGCCAACAGCTGGCCGCAAAGCATTGACGATTCCGTAGCGCGTGCTGATTGGGGCTGGAAGCACCAATACGACCTGCCCACGATGACAAAAGACATGCTCGAAAATTTAAAAAATGAAAAGGCCGTTTAAAAGGAAAAAGAGACGTTTTGAGGGAATGTAAAATTCAAAATGTAAGAAAGCCAAAAGGAAAAGGAGACGTTTTGAATGGTGAGACTTGAAATGTAAAACGTGAGATAAATTTTAAAAGGAAAATCAGACGTTTTAAAAATAATGAAAAAGGATTGAATGTGTTTTCAATCCTTTTTCATTATTTTTAAAACGTCTGATTTTCCTTTTGGCTTTTCCCTATTGACAATTCACCATTCACCATTCACAAACTCAAAACGTCTCTTTTTCCTTTTGCTTTTATTTCTCGTATACCAGGTATTCCCAGGCTTTCATTTGCACGGTTTTCTGGTTGGAGAAATTCACTGTTTCACCGGATAAAACATTTTTAAAAGTACCGCCTACTTTGCTGTCGGTCAGTTCTACCGGCAAGTTGCCACTGCCTGATAGATTAAGGAGCACCAGCACTTCCCTGTTTCCATTTTTACGCAGGTAGGCCATCACATGCTCTTTTTGCGATGTCTGCAGCCTGTGCACCTGCGCTTCAGCTGCTACCGCCGATAAAGCCGGGTGCGTGCTGTGCAGGTTCAATAATGTTTTGTAAAAGCCGTGCAGCTGATTGCTTCCGCTCCAGGCAATGGGGTCTTTTTCAAAAAATTCGAGTCGTTTGTGGTTGGGCAGTTCCTGGCCACTGTACAGCAAGGGAACTCCGGGCCAGGTGCAACTGAATACAGCCAGTGGAAGAGCGGCATTGCCGTATTTTTCATACTCAGTGCCATTCCAGCTGTTCTCATCGTGGTTGGTGGTAAACCATGTTTCCATGCCAGGCGCTTCCTCGTATTTGCGAAGCACACTGTCCAGCGTGGTCAGCGGCAGGTTCTGCTGGTAAAAATCTTTGGTGCGGTGCATCCAGGTCCAGGTGTAGGCCGCGTCAAACACTTCCATATACTCCGGTTTTTCCAGCGCATCCAGCTCTCCCAACCAGAACAGAGGCTTCAGAGCATCCAGTTCTTTTTTGGCTTCCTGCCAAAAATCCAGTTCCACCCAAAATGCCAGGTCGGCTCTAAATCCATCGATGCCAGCTTCGGTTACCCAAAACTTCATGGCATCAATCATAGCGCGGCGCATTTGTTTATTGGTAAAATCCAGTTCTATAATATCTTCCATGCCGGAGGCAATTTTGAAATCGTTTGTAGCCGGGTCTTTTTCGTACCAGTCGGGGTGCTGCTTTGTCCATATATGATCCCAACCGGTATGATTAGCCACCCAGTCAATAATTACTTTCAATCCCAGATTGTGGGCTTCTTTTACCAGCGCTTTAAAATCTTCCAGCGTACCAAATTCGGGGTTGATTGAGGTATAATCGGCCGCGGCATAATAGCTGCCCAGCGTGCCTTTTTTATTTTTTTGTGCAATGGGTGTAACGGGCATAAACCAAAGCGTTTCCACGCCCATTTCCTTAAGGCGGGGCATTTCCTTGGCAAAAGCATTGAAAGTGCCTTCAGGCGTATACTGACGCACGTTTACTTCGTACACATTGGTGTGTTTAATCCAGGTTTTTCTATTCAAATCCATATTTTTAGGTTGGGATGTTTGAGTGTTTTGCACCGATTGGCAGGCTGTTAAAAAAAGTAGCAACGTTCCATAAACCAGTTTCATATAGCTATGATTTTTGAAGCCCTGAAATTACGCCTATATAGAACAATCATCAAAAGGTATTATGACCATTTTAAGACCATTTGAGGTTAACTTTGCACCACATGAAAACCTTTGATGTTCCTGTAGTATACAGAAGCCCGCTGATATCTGCCATAAAGAAAAAACGAAAGGAAGGCGACCGCATGAAAAAAGACTTTTCGCCTACCCTGCTCGGTTTTGGTCCCCTGCGCATTTACCTGGCACGGCATTTTGGCTTTTGCTATGGTGTGGAGAATGCCATTGATATAGCTTTTCGAACCGTGGAGGAAAATAGGGACAAGCGTATTTTTTTGCTCAGCGAAATGATACACAACCCGCAGGTAAACGAAGACCTGGTACGTAGTGGCGTGCAGTTTTTGCAAGATAATAAGGGTAACCAGATCATTCCTTTTGAAAGCCTGACATCAGAAGATATTGTGCTGATTCCGGCCTTTGGCACCACGCTGGCCATTGAAAGCAAATTAAGAGGTTTAGGCATACCGGTTGAAAACTACAACACCACCTGCCCTTTTGTAGAAAAGGTTTGGAACCGAAGCGAAGTAATTGCCAAAAAAGATTATACCATTGTTATTCATGGTAAGCCTACGCACGAAGAAACGCGTGCTACTTTTTCGCACGCTGCTGCCAGCGCACCATCAATAGTGGTCAAGGACATGCAGCAAACAGTAGAACTGGCTAAATACATTACAGGCGAAAAGCCACTGGATGAGTTTTATACCGAATTTAAAGGTCAGTATTCTGCCGGCTTCCAGGCACATAAGCACCTGCAGCGCATTGGAGTGGTAAACCAAACCACTATGCTGGCTACCGACACGCAAGCCATTGCTGACTACCTGAAAGAAGTAATGATCATGCAATACGGTTTAACAGAGGAAAACGTGCAGGAACGCTTTGCCGACACGCGAGATACGCTTTGCTATGCCACAAATGATAACCAGAGCGCGGTAAATGGCATGCTGGAAGTGCCTGCGGATTTAGCTATTGTTATTGGCGGTTACAACTCCTCCAATACATCACACCTGGTGGAGTTGTGCGAAGAAAAGCTGCCTACTTATTTTATAAAGGACGAGGAGAAAATATTCTCAAAAGACACGATTCAGCACTTCAATTTCCATAACGGAACCGAAAATATTTCTGAAGGTTTTTTGCCGAAAAAAGAACCGGTAACTATTTTAATAACCAGCGGTGCCTCCTGCCCCGATGCGCTGGTTGAAGGGGTTATAAAAAAACTGGCAGGTTTTTACCCTGCCAGTAAGTCTGTTGATGAATTGATCGCCGGGCTTTAATAGTGCGCTTCAATATTGTAATGCTCCTTGTATAACAGCTCGTAGTATTCTTCTGCCATACGGTTGCTGTCAAACTGCAATTGCACATCGCGCATACCGTTTTTAACGATCTGACGCCAGGTGCCGTAGTCATCATAATATAGGGGCAATATCTCGTTTTCCAGTATGTCATACAGCTGGTCCAGGTCGTATTGGTCCTGCTCCTGCACCGACATGTTGCCATAGTTCACCGGTGGCACCACAAAGGCGTTATTGCCATGGTGTACAAATTCCGGAATCCATCCGTCGTTGGTACTAAAGTTTACGGCGCCATTCATAGCTGCTGTCATACCGCTGGTGCCTGATGCCTCGCGTGGTACGCGTGGGTTGTTCAGCCAGCAGTCGGCTGCCTGTTTCAGCCTTTTGGAAAGTGCCAGTTCGTAACCGATGAGCACAGCTACATTCTTATATTTTTTGCTCAGGTGCACCAGCTCGTTAAACTCAGAAATGGCAGGATAATCCAGCGGGTAAGGCTTGCCGGCCCAGATGATCTGTACCGGGTGTTTTTTATTGCTTAAAAGCTTTTCAAAACGTTTTTCATCGCGCGTTATCAGTCCTGCCCTTTTGTAACCGGCAAAACGGCGTGCCCACACAATGGTAAACACATTAGGGTTAAACAACTTTCCGGTCTGGTCGGCCACAATTTCAAATGCCCGCTTTTTCATCCAAATTTTGCGGTCGTCGAAAGCCTCATTATTGTCTTCTTCTTTAAAGCGGTATAGCTGCTTATCGGCCCAGTAGCGCCAGTTTTGTGCATTGGTAATGGCATGTATGGGGGCAATATCATCGTGGCGGTTCCACATGCTGCGCGATACT
>CBDTUH010000007.1:0-25320 GCA_965363375.1 uncultured bacterium | reverse complement strand
ACACTTCCAGCATAGCGGCCTGGTTGGCACCGCCACCGATCCAGCTGCCGGCAATGGTAGCCAGCCCGCGCCATACTTCTTCATCGCCATACATTAAAATATCCGGGAAAATGGAACCTATTAAAAGCAAGGCCAGTGGGCCGCCCAGCATCACACCTACCGTTCCGGCAAAAAACATGATGATGGCTTTGCCACCCAGCTTTTTGAGCGAGCCCATATCTATACCAATGGTAAGCAGTATTAAACTGGCGGGTAAAAAATAACGCGAAGCCACGGTGTACAAACCTGATGCTTCGCCCGAAATAATATTAAACGTATTGAGCAGGGCCGGGATGAAATAACAGAGCAACACCGTGGGCACTACTGTATAAAACTTGTTCCATCCGCGATTGCGGGAGCTGGCGGTGTAAAATATAAAAGCCAGTATGGCTAATAATATGCCCAGTACAATAGCATCGTTGGTGATTAGTGCAGCTTTTTTGTCGTCCATCCTGGTGGGTTTATCAACTAGCGTTTACGGTTTGTAAAAGCAGCGGCGCCAAAGTGTGCCGGCGCTGCCTAAGCTTCAAACATACAAAACGCTGCTACAAAAAGGACTAAATTTTTTTGTGATGTAGTTTGTAGTGAATGTTAATGGAGTTTATAAGTTAATCAGTTAATTGATTGATTAAGTGGATTGGTAAAACGTCTCATTTTCCTTTTGTGAATAGTGAATGGTCAATTGTAGATAAATAAGCCTGTAAAGTAAAACGTCTGTTTCCCCTTTTGAGCCTTTAATCTTACTTATTGATTTTGACTTTTACTTTTGACTTTTTTCAAAACGTCTGTTTTCCCTTTTACATTTTAACCCGCCTGTTTCCAATAACAATCTGGCCGTTTTATATTTTTTTTAAGATTTCATCCGTAGTAATACGGTTGTCTCAACCGTATATAGGTTGTTGCTTTGTGGTAGAAAAGGAGGCGGGAAAATGATTTAAAAGAACTTTTGCCGTTTCAAAAAAGCTAACAAGCAGCACTACTGGTCCTTGCCCTTAACCATATCTAACCATTAGAACTGTTATTATGAAAAAGATCAAACTGTTTCATTTTTTTGGACCCAAGTACAACCATATTATTGGTGAAATAGAAAAAAGCAAACGTAGACAAGCTTTGCAAAATGCCGTGACCGTTTATTCGGGTATTGGCCGCTTTGCTGCACTTTCTGCCGATGACGAGATCCACAAGATTTTGCGCAAAGCCGGCTGCCACGAGCTGTCGCAAGAGCATAGCATGTTGAACGCCATTGCTCATGACCCGGAAGTGTTTCAATATATTTACGGTAATAAAGACCTGGCAAGGCACCTCAACTAAACAGCGCCCGCCATTTCTACCGCTTTTCCTTTTGTTTTTCCTTTCTTCTTTTTGCGGATGCGGTTGATCCACATGATGGTGCCGGTAATAGGAAACGTAACACCCAGCAGGCAGGTAATAAAGGCAATGATTTTTGATGGCGTGCCCCAGATGCTTCCGGTGTGTACCGGCTTAAACGAAGATCGAACCCTGGCACCTAAACTTCTTTCCTCAAAAGGCAGTGTACCCAGCACATTTCCTGAAAACTGGTCTACATACACAGCGTCTGTGGCGTTTTCGTGCACCGGGCTGTTGCTCAATGCGGCAATGCTGTAAATACCAATACTGTCTTTTGGTGCGCTGATGTTGTAAAACTGCACATCGGGGTACTGGCTTTTGGCCGCGCTGAGTGCCGCATCAAAACCAACTTTTTTTGTTTCATGCAGGTAAACCGATTGTGGCGGCTCCGGCGCCTTCATGGGCGATTTGGTTACGGTGTAAATGCCTTTGTTGAACCACTCAAACGACCAGGCAAGACCCGTAAAGGCAAAAATGAAAAGAAAGATAGCAGAGTAAAAACCCAGCACAATATGAAAATCGTGGTTCAGCCTTTTCCATCCTGCGGTCCATTTTATTTTCAGGCGCTGCATCATAATGCGCTTGGTGGCCGGAAACCAAAGTATTATACCTGTAATGAGAATAAATAAAAAGATAAGCGTAGCCACACCTACAATGGTTTTGCCAATGCTGTTTTGCCCACCCAGCAGCCAGCGGTGCAGTGCAAACACCTGGTAAAAAAAGGTTTCGCGGTAGGTATACAGGTCCAGCACCTGCGCATTATAAGGGTTGATAAATACAGTGTAAGAAGGGGCACGTTCGCCCGGCGCTGTTGCTTTGGCTTTAGGTTCTTCTTTCTTTTTCAAGGTAACGGATACCTCAGCGCTGCGTTCAGCATCAGTATATATTTTTATACCATTTACTTTTGAGCCCGGGTATGCCTTTTTTACGGCTGCTTCCAGATATTGCAGTGGAAGCTTTTGCGTGCCGGCCTCTACAAAGTAGCGATTATGATTTAGCGCCATTTGCGCTTCTTTTTCAAAAACCAAAATTGCGCCGGTAAGGCAGGCTATTAAAATAACAAGACCTGCAGCCAGGCTCAGGTAAAGGTGAATGCGGCGGAAAAATACTTTCATGGAATTTGCAAAGTTACTAATGTAAAAGGCGGCAAAGCCTTTTCAGCCCTGCCGCCTCTGTTATATTTATTAAAATTTATAAGCAACGGTGCCAATGAACTGGCGCGGCGCTATTGGGTTGATGCTGTAGTTTTCGTGTACATAGAAGTTGTAAGTGTTTGTGAGGTTAGACACCTTGGCCAGTACAGAAATCTTTTTAAACGAGTAGCCGGCGCTGATGTCGATCGTAGTAAAGTCATCAACAGGAATCAGCCTGGAGTAGGTTTGTGCCTGCATTTTAGTATTGTTCCAGCCGCCAAAGCGCTCACCCACATAGTTGGCCGAAGCGCCCAGTTTTAAGCCTTTTAATTTGCTGGTATAAAAAGTATAGAAAATGCTTGCATTAGCCGTGTGCGCCGGCGTATTCACCAGCCTTTCACCTTCTACAAAGTTGCCTTTGGCTTCGGGTGTTTGAGTATAGCGCATATAGTTATAGCTGTAGCCGGCTAGAATGTTCAATCCTGTAGTTGGCTGTCCGGAAAAATCAATCTCAATACCATCGGAAGTGGTTTGGCCCGTAAGCGCCTTGATGGCCGTATTGTTGTTGGGGGTTATACCATCTTTCAGGAAAGGTGCGGTTTGTGCCAGGTTGTTATTGATTATTCTATATACGGTTAAATTGGCTGACAGCAGCCCGTTGAAAAAGTCGTTTTTCACACCTGCTTCGTACTGGTCTACAATTGAAGGTTTCAACACATTGCCATCCACATCAACGCCGGAGTTGGTGATAAAAGAGTTGGCATAGGATAGGAAAACAGAAGTGGTTTCTGATGGCTTATAAACAAGCCCTAACCGTGGCGAAAAAGCAGCGTCTTTTTTAGCGGCACCTTTGGTTTGCTTTCCGTTTACCAGGTTGGTGGTGTCGGCACCCAGTGTTTCCAGGTACGACCAGCGCAGGCCGGCCAGTACATTCAGTTTAGGAGATAGCTTTACTAAATCCTGCACATAGGCGCCAAAGCGGTTGGAAGGAACATCAACAATTCTTATTTTATCGGCAGCAGGCATGTCGGTGCGCTGCTCATATTTTGCAAGGTCCAGAATGTTGATGGTGTCATAAATAGAAGGCTGGTTAAAGGCATGGTTGGAGGTAAGATACCTGTCGGCATCAGCGCCGGCCAGCAGCGTATGTTCCATTGCTCTGGTTTTAAATTTCCCGGTAAGGTTTACCTGACCTGTATAATAATCTTCTGCCGTAAAGGTTCTGCCCAGCGGTCTTTTCCATTTGCCTTCTGCATCGGCCTGTATTCTTTCGGTCGAGTAATAATCCCTGTTGTAGTTCTGGTAAGAAACAATGGCATTCACCGTCCAGGCTTCGCTGAGCAGATGCTTAATGGTAGCAGTGGCGCTAGATTGTTCTGTGGTGGCATATTGCCAGGCGGCGCCTAAAAAGTGCGATCGCGGTACATCCGCAATTCTGGTGTTGTCCAACGATCCAATGCCAAAGTCGGGTGTAAAATGGTGTTTCAGGTAATCGCCTTCCAGCAGCAACTCGGTGCGGTTGTTCAGTTTGAACAGCAGTGAAGGATTGATGTAATGACGCTTGGATCCTACCACATCTCTAAAGCTCTGGGCTGTTTCGTAAGTGCCGTTTACACGAAAGGCAATGTTGTCGTTCAGCGGGCCGTATACATCAAAAGAAGGTTTATACAGGTCGTAACTACCGGCGCGGAAAGCAACTTCGCCACCAAAATGAAATTTCGGCTGCTTGGTTACCATATTTACCACGCCGCCGGGCGCCACCTGTCCGTACAAAATGGCGGCACTGCCTTTCAATACTTCCACTTTATCCAGAGAACTCATTTCGGGCATGGCACCGGAGTTGACGCGCGCACCGTTTTTAAACAGGTTGGTGCTGGAAAAGCTGTAGCCACGTGCATAAAAGTTCTCTTGCGTGCTGGCTCTTGCGGTGCCCAGGTATACGCCGTTTACATTTTTGATAACATCGCTCAGGCGCTGCACTTGTTGCTGGCGCAACACTTCAGGGCCTACTACCGCTATGCTTTGTGGCAGGTCCATCGGGTCAATGTGTACTTTGCCAATAGTTACCGGTTTTTTATTGTGGCTTCTTTGGCTGCGCACCACCACTTCTTTCAATTCGCTGGCATTTTCTGCCAGGATCAATTGCAGGCTGGTGGTTCCATCCCTTTTTACCTGCACCTGCTTTTGCACCGTTTGCAGGCCCGTCATGGAAACTTCCAATACATACGAGCCTTCCTTTACACCTTTCAATACAAAAAATCCGTTGTCATCGGTTATGGTGCCGCGGTTGGTGCCTTTTAGTAAAATGCTGACGCCCGCCGCAGGCTGCGCGTCAGTAGTGGTGATGGTGCCTTGCAGGCTGCCGGTTTTAAAATCTTCGGTTACTACTATTGGTGGATTGTTAACAAAAGCGGTTTGTTGTGCTGCAATAGGAAAACTGCCAATCATCAGGGCCAGAAAAGTATAAATCTTGATCACTTCTATTGATTTTTCTGCAAAGCAACTTTATACAGCCGGGCTGTTGATGCCGTATCGGGAAAAAGAGGTTACGAGAAAAGGAAAAAGAGAGGTTTTGAAAAATGAAAAAGGTAAAAGGAGAAATTAAAAGAAAAAACAGACGTTTTTTGAGTGCAGTTGATCAGTTTATAAACTGACAAGTTGATGGGTCGTTAAAAGGAAAAAGAGACGTTTTTTATCTTACAGTTTACCAGGAACTATGAACTATCAACTTTAAAAGGAAAAAAAGACGTTTTTGTTTCTATCACGCAGAAGGCGGAACGAGGCTGTTGATGTTAATATCAGCAAGGTAAGGTTCCAGCAGGGTCGTATTGTAAAAACTAACCAGCTTAATCATCTGGTAGTTTTCTTTATTATAAAACACTTCTACATAAAATCCTTCTATCTGAAACAGCACAATCAGGTAAGGACCCACCTTACGCTCGGCAATAGATACACCGGCCTTGCATAAAAAGCTGGTTTGTTCATCCAGTTTCAATGACTTGTATTGTTGAAGTGTCATAACAATAAGTTGATGCGTTATGGACTGCTAAAAGTATATAAACGTATATTTATCCTTTTAATTTTTTTCGAAGGAATATCTTCATTAGCATTTATCCACATCACCTGAATTTGGCAACAAGCATCATTATTCCCGGCCACTTAAAAAGAAGCGATTTTCAGCCGCTTTAACAATGTTGCTGTTAGCTCTAAAAAGCCGTTTGCTTATTAAAAGCTACAAATCGTTTCTGGTAGTTAAAAGCACAGCAGTTGTTATTTTTCAACATTTCGGAAATAGCCTCTACAAGGCGGGTAAAAAGGAGGAAAGTTTGGTACAAAATGGACACAGTTCTGCATTTGGCCCGGTTAAAAAACATTACAGGCATCAATTTTGGTCATAAGGGAGTTAAAATGTAGTGATTATGGAGGTTACAGCAGCTGTGTTGCATGATGGAAAATTAGCACACTACGAAGTGCAGATAGAAAATAACGGCGTTTGTACAGCACGCCTGGCAGATTATAAAGGAAGTCCCGAACATACACCGCCTCAACGCATTGTGCTATCACGCGAGGGCCGCAACTGGGTGAGTAATATACCCGACCGCACCCTGATAGATGACCTGGGCTACGCGGTGGAAAACAAGGTAAAACCTATACTGGATGCGCGCCGACGCGATGGCAGCCATCCCGCCGGTTAGGCAATGGCCGAAGGTTTTGTAAACATGAGATCTGCCTCAATCCCTTTTGTATCATCCTTAAAATGATGTTGTATGTTTCGTGCCGTAAAAAATCCCCTGCAATTGGAAGTTACGTTGAGAGGTGAAAAAGTGGTGGTAAAACCGGTAACCAAAAGCGAAGCTGAAAAGCTGGTGTACCGCACATTGGCTCGGTGCGAGGAGTTTTTGGCGCAGGTGTTTTTGCAGGAAAAAGCGCCCGCCATTTCTTACGCAAAACTGAAAAGTTTCTTCAGGCAAAGAGGCTGGCAGGTAGTGGAAGGATAAAGTGTAAGATTTTATATAAAACGTCTCTTTTTCCTTTTAATAAGGACGTGGAAAGATATAAAAAAACCTCCTGCAAAAACAGGAGGTTAAAACTTAAATGAACGGTTTCAGCTTTTCATCGATGTTGAATCATCTGATCTGAAGCTAAGATAGGGGCGTCTTTTTAACTCTGCAATAGATTTGGATATCCACAGCCTTTTTTTGGGTTATCCACATCGATTCCTGCTCTAGAAGCGTATAGATTTCAACACCTGTTCTTAAGTTATCCACATTTTTAAAATTTTTTTAATAATTTATTAAAAGCGCTTTTTTCATTCTATACATTCTTCTTAAAAGCAAAAAGAGACGTTTCAAAGTCTACCTATCTTGTCGACTACTCATTTATTGATTACCTTTGTGCCTATTGCTGGCATTCATGGCTGGTAAGCTTTGTTATATAAAAGCAATTCAAAATTATTAGAACGATTATCAAACCGCGTTTTTGAAGAAAGCATCAAATGAAAATACGATCCTACCAGAAAACGCGCCGGAAGGAGGCAGCCATTCTGTGTTGCCCTTTTTTATAAAGTCGGAATCTTTTTCAGTATTGATTGTTGGCGGTGGAAAAGAGGGATTGCAACAACTGAGAAATATCATCTGTAATGCACCTGCAACCAATGTGAAGCTGGTGTCAGAAAAAATAACCGATTCCATAAAGGTTTTAGCTACATCTTTTCCTAATATTCAAACGTTTCAAAAACCTTTTACCGCAGATGACCTCCATCTTGCGGATGTTGTAATCATTGCCTTAAAAAACAATGCGGCTGCCGAATATATAAGAACCGTGGCCAAAGAAGCGGGTAAATGGGTGCATGTTGTAGGCAGGCCCGAACGAAGCGATTTTTATTTGGGAACAGCGGTACAGAAAAATGATATCAGCAAGGATGTTTTCAACAACAGCCAATTGCCTTTTTGGGAAACGCCTCATCCTGAAAACATTAATGAATGGCTATCGGAAGAAAAAGAAGAACTGCGGCAAGCCAACAGCCATAAACCAACAAAACGTAAACCTGCTTACAGGCCTAATCCTCTTAATTTTATAACAAAGCGCCTGGCACCAACAAGTACGGACAAAAGTGCCGAAGCTTACTGGCGACGCATTGCTACCTATTTTCTTTTTGCTTTTTTCTTTATGTTTCTCGGCCATTTTATTTTATCCTACGTTCCGTTAAAAGATATATGGAGCGGCGTGCGGGAGCTGGGCGGGCAGATGGACGAGCGTTTTTACTGGATGATTGCCGCAGGTTTTCTGGCGCAGTTGGTAGATGGCGCTTTAGGTATGGGCTATGGTGTTACCTGCACTACGGTTTTGCTATCGATGGGCGTAAGCCTGCCTGCCATCAGCAGCAGCATACATACGGCCGAAATGTTTTCCAGCGGCATGTCGGGTTACACGCATTACCGGTTTGGCAATGTCAATAAAAAACTATTTAAAGCGCTTTTAATTCCGGGCATTATTGGCGCTGTAGGCGGCGCTGTTTTACTTTCAAAATTTGGAGAAAGCAATGCGGCCTTCATCAAACCACTTTTGGCTACCTATACCTTAATTCTTGGCTTGCGCATTTTGCTTACGGCGTTCAGAAAAAAACAAAAAGCCAAAAAAGTAAAACGCGTAGGCTGGCTGGCGGGTGCCGGCGGATTTCTCGATTCTTTCGGCGGGGGCGGCTGGGGACCGCTTGTTACCAGCACACTTATATCCAAAGGCCGCACGCCTAAATATGTAATCGGGTCTGTCAGCATCACCGAATTTTTTGTAACGCTGGCTTCTACTATTACCTTCTTTGCGTTTTTGGGTGTGAGTCATTGGCAGATTATTGCAGGATTGATAATAGGCGGCATGCTGGCCGCACCATTGGCAGCAAAGCTGGTGGGCAAGCTGCCGCTTAAAACCATGCTAATTGCAGTAGGCATCATGGTGATGTTCTGGAGCCTGCATATTTTGATCCGTGCTGTTTGGTAATTGATTTTTGTATTATTAGTTAATTGGTTAGGTAGTATACGTCTCTTTTCCCTTTTAAATAACAATCAACTTATCAACTAGTAATTGATCAACTGCACTCAAAACGTCTGATTTTGCTTTTAATCCTACCTTTTTTTAATTTTTCATTTTCCCAAACGTCTCTTTTTCCTTTTTAATTTTCACATACATCTTTCCTTATAAAACGTCTGTTTTTCCTTTCGGCCATCGTAAATGCCAATTTTTCAATAAGTTGATTATGAGCTATCTATAAAACAATTCGGCTATTTGAAAGCTGTATTGTCGTGCACATTTTGATAGTCGCGCCACGCATGGTGCGGTTTAACTTTAGTTGACAAAGAGAAGAAAAAAATCATTCTTCTTTTAACTGTCAAGTCATTTAAATCGCATCAATGAAAGATCCGCAACAGGTAATTATTTTTGACACCACGCTTCGCGACGGCGAGCAGGTGCCCGGCTGCAAACTCAATACATCTGAAAAACTGGAGCTTGCGCTTGAGCTGGAAGAACTGGGCGTAGATGTAATAGAAGCGGGTTTTCCCATCTCCAGCCCCGGCGATTTTGAATCGGTTAGCAGGATTGCTACTGTAATAAAAAATGCAACAGTGTGTGCCCTGAGCCGTGCGGTGCAAAAAGATATTGAAGTAGCCGCAAAGGCCTTGAAATACGCTGTTCGTCCACGCATTCATACCGGCATTGGTACTTCCGATTTTCACATTAAAAGCAAATTCAACTCCACGCGCGAAGAGATTTTGCAGCGTGCCGTGCAATGCGTAAAGTGGGCGCGCAACTATACCGATGATGTAGAGTTTTATGCAGAAGATGCCGGCCGCACCGATAACGAATACCTGGCCCGCGTAATTGAAGCTGTTATTAAAGCCGGCGCTACTACAGTAAACATTCCCGACACTACCGGCTACTGCCTGCCCAATCAGTATGGCGAAAAAATAGCTTACCTCATAAATAACGTTTCCAACATTGATAAAGCCGTTATTTCCTGCCATTGCCACAACGACCTGGGTTTGGCTACAGCCAATTCCATTGCCGGAGTAATGAATGGAGCGCGGCAAATTGAATGTACCATCAATGGACTTGGCGAACGCGCCGGCAACACATCGCTGGAAGAAGTGGTGATGGTGCTGAAGCAGCACAAAGACCTCAATTTACATACAGGCATCAACGCAAAAGCACTGAACCCCATCAGCCGACTGGTGTCGGATATTATGCGTATGCCGGTGCAGCCCAACAAAGCCATTGTAGGTGCCAATGCTTTCTCGCATTCATCAGGCATACACCAGGATGGCTTTTTGAAAGATGCGCAAACCTACGAGATCATCAACCCCGAAGAAGTAGGTGCGGAGCAAAGCAAGATTGTACTGACGGCACGCAGCGGCCGCAGCGCACTGGCTTACCGCTTTCAGAAACTAGGTTTTCAATATACCCGCAACGACATTGATGTGTTGTATGATGTGTTTCTGCAGGTAGCTGATAAAAAGAAAGAAGTAAAGGAAGAAGAGTTGTTACAGATTGCTCACCAATATCAAACAGGCGCCGTTCAGGTAGCTTAATACTATGGGAAAAACATTATTTGATAAGTTATGGGACAAGCATGTGGTTAAGTCCATCGAAGATGGTCCTTGTGTATTGTATATCGACCGGCATTTTATTCATGAAGTAACCTCGCCTCAGGCATTTGCAGGCATTGAAAAAAGAGGACTGAAAGTGTTTAGGCCGGAACAAACCATTGCTACAGCCGACCACAACGTGCCCACGCAAAATCAACACCTGCCCATACAGGATCAGTTGTCGCGCATGCAGGTAGACAAGCTGATTCAAAATTGCGCCAACCATGATATTGAGCTGTATGGCCTGGGCCATCCTTACCAGGGCATTGTGCACGTTATTGGTCCGGAGTTGGGCATTACCCAACCGGGAATGACCATCGTATGCGGCGACAGCCATACCTCTACACACGGCGCCTTTGGCTCAATAGCTTTTGGCATTGGTACATCAGAAGTGGAAATGGTTTTTGCCACGCAGTGCCTTATGCAGATGAAGCCTAAACAAATGCGCATTAACATTGAAGGAGAGCTGGCAAGAGGTGTGGTGTCAAAAGACATCATTCTTTACATCATTTCTAAAATATCGGCCAGTGGTGCTACCGGATATTTTGTGGAGTATGCGGGTTCTGCCATTCGTGCACTTTCTATGGAAGCGCGCATGACCATTTGCAACATGAGCATAGAAATGGGCGCACGCGGTGGCATGATTGCTCCGGACGACACCACTTTTGAGTACATAAAAGAAAGACCTTTTGCTCCTCAAAAGCAAGATTGGGAAAAAGCCGTTGCTGACTGGAAAAATTTGTACACCGATGCAGATGCACAATTTGATTTGGAGATCAATATTGATGCAGCTGCTATAGAACCGATGATCACCTATGGTACCAATCCCGGATTGGGAATTGCCATTAATGGACTGGTGCCTACAGTAGAAACTTTATCGGAAGGTGAAAAGCAAAATCTGAAAAAAGCGTTGGAATACATGGGCCTGCAGGAAGGGGCTCCGCTGTTAGGCATGCCAGTGCAAAACATATTTATCGGCAGCTGTACCAATTCGCGTATAGAAGACCTGCGCCTGGTAGCCGATTTGGTAAAAGGAAAGCGCAAAAATGAAAGTGTAAAAGTGATGATCGTACCCGGCTCGCAGCAGGTGGTCGAGCAGGTAAAAAGGGAAGGGCTGGATAAAATTTTTACAGAAGCCGGCTTTGAAATTCGCCAGGCCGGTTGCAGTGCCTGCCTGGGTATGAATGAAGATAAGGTACCTGCAGGTGAATACTGCATCAGCACCAGCAACCGCAACTTTGAAGGCCGTCAGGGCGCCGGCGCGCGTACGCTGCTGGCCAGCCCATTAACCGCCGCCGCCGCTGCCATCACAGGTGTTGTAACCGATGTTCGCCAATTTTTAAGTTAAACCATGCAAGCAATCACAACCATACATAGCACTTTTGTTCCGCTGCCGCTGGAAAACATTGATACCGACCAGATCATTCCGGCGCGCTTTTTAAAAGCCACTACACGTGAAGGGTTCGGAAAAAACCTGTTCCGCGACTGGCGATATAATGGGGATGATGAAACACAACCCAAACAAGATTTTGTTTTGAACAACCCAATCTACAGCGGCGAAATTTTAGTAGCCGGAAAAAACTTTGGCTGCGGCTCTTCGCGCGAACATGCGGCCTGGTCTTTACTGGACTACGGTTTTCGCGTAGTGGTATCTTCTTTTTTTGCAGACATTTTTAAAAACAATGCACTCAATAACGGTGTACTACCGGTACAGGTAAGCGATGCATTTCTGCAGAAGATTTTTGAACTGGGCGCCAGCGATACATTAACGGTTGATCTGACCACGCAAACAATCCGCATTAATGCTACCGGCGATGAAGAAACTTTTAATATCAACCATTATAAAAAGGAATGCCTGCTGAACGGTTATGATGATATTGATTACCTGTTGAGCCTGCAAAAGGAAATAGAGACGTTTGAAAAAATAGCATAAGCCATGAGTACACAAAAGAAAATAGCAGTGATTTTAGGTGATGGTATCGGGCCGGAGGTTACCAAACAATCCATCAAGGTATTGAATGCAGTAGCCCGGCGTTTCGGTCATTCTTTCCAGTATGCTTATGCGCTGATGGGCGCCGATGCCATCGACAAAACAGGCAGCCCGCTGCCCGATGAAACCATTGCCATTTGCCAGCAAAGCGATGCTATTTTATTTGGTGCCATTGGCCACCCCAAATACGATAATGACCCCACCGCCAAAGTGCGCCCCGAGCAGGGATTGCTAAAGCTGCGCCAAACGTTGCAATTGTATGCCAATATACGCCCGGTAATTACTTACACTACACTGCAACATTTATCGCCTTTAAAAAGCTCGCAGCTGGAGGAGGTGGATTTTGTAATTTATCGCGAGCTGACGGGCGGCATTTATTTCGGTAAAAAAGAAGTAGCTGCAGATTATTCAGAAGCTTCTGACCTCTGCGTGTACACCAAAAGCGAAATAGAACGTATTGCCCACCTGGCATTTAAAGCCGCGCAGCAACGTAGAAAAAAACTAACGCTGGTAGATAAAGCCAACGTATTGGAAACATCCCGCCTTTGGCGAAAGGTGGTGCAGGAAATTTCGGAAGCTTATCCCGATGTAACTGTGGATTTTCTATTTGTAGATAATGCGGCCATGCAGATAATTTTAAATCCAAAGCAGTTTGACGTGGTGCTTACCGAGAACATGTTTGGTGATATTATTTCAGACCAAGCAAGCGTTATCAGCGGCTCGCTGGGCTTGCTGCCCTCCGCATCGGTTGGCCATCAGACAGCGCTTTTTGAGCCTATTCATGGCTCTTACCCGCAGGCTGCCGGTAAAGACATTGCCAACCCCATTGGTTCTATTTTATCTGCAGCCATGATGCTTGATCATTTCCGGCTTTTTGAAGAAGCAGCACTGGTGCGGCAGGCCGTGGCATGGACCCTCAGCAACCATTTTGTAACCAAAGATATTGATGGCGTCAACTTTTATTTTACCTCCACCATTGGCGATTTAATTGCAGATTTCGTTGCCGATAAAGTGCCCGACGGCATTAACAAAGACAATATCGAACTGCGCAAATCCATCATCATTTAAAAGGAAAAAGAGACGTTTTTGCAAACGTATGGAGCAGTTTCAATCAAAATATTAAAAGGAAAATAAGACGTTTATGGCGCATGACAATTGTAGCAAAACAGGTATTGCAGAAGGGCTGATTGCAGGCTTTCCTGTTATTATTATGCGGGTACAAACGGGCGGCGGCGGGCACACATGAGAAATACAAATAGGTCCCGCATCTGAGGCGGGCTTTTTAATGCAACTACAAGGAAAAACATATGTATTATAACGAAAGCACGATCATTTACTGGAATGGAGAATTTGTAAAGGCAGGCGAAGCAAAGGGCGATCTGTACAGCCAAACGCTGCACTATGGTTACGGGGTTTTTGAAGGTATCCGTTCTTACAATACATCGGGTGGCGTAAAAATTTTTAAAGCGCGCGAACATTATGAAAGAATGCAGGCATCCTGCGAGGCAGTAGGTATTCCTTACCCTTTTAATAATGACGAACTTATTGAAATTACTTACGAGTTGCTGCAGAAGAACGGACTTAAAGATGCCTACATACGTCCGCTGGTAACCTGCACACCTAACATGTCGCTTACTAAAGGCTGCGCGGCGCAACTGCTGATTGCCGCCTGGGAGTGGGGTGCCTACCTGGGCGATAAAACGCTTGACATTACTACCTCTTCCTATCGCAGGATAGCGCCTGCTTCTTTTCGTGTAGAGGCTAAAGTTTGCGGGCATTATGTAAACTCCATTTTGGCTACGCAGGAAGCAAAGGACTCGGGTTTTGACGAAGCCTTACTGCTCGACATCAATGGCTACGTGGCGGAAGGCCCGGGTGCCAACATATTTGTAGAAATAGACGGTGTTTTATTCACACCCCAACGCGGTAGCATTTTACCGGGCATCACCCGGACTAGGTTATAGAGCTGTGTGAAGACATGGGGATACAGGTTGTGGAAAAACAATTAAAGCCGGAAGAAGTACATGGCGCCGACAGTGCCTTTTACTGCGGTACGGCAGCTGAAGTAATTGGCATTCGTTCGCTGGATGGCGTGCCATTTAAAAAGGAATGGAAAAACAGCCTGGGTGCACGCGTGCAGAAAGCGTATAAAGACCTGGTTTTGGAAAATGAAAGTACATTGGTAAACGCATGAAAAGTTTGAATAAATACAGCCGAACCATAACGCAGGATGAAACGCAGCCTGCCGCGCAGGCGATGCTCTACGGCATTGGCCTTACAGAAGAAGACCTTACAAAAGCGCAGGTAGGCGTGGTAAGTATGGGTTATGATGGCAACACATGCAACATGCACCTGAATGATCTAGCGAAGCTGGTAAAGCAGGGTGTGTGGGATGCCGATCTGGTAGGATTGGTATTTAATACGATTGGTGTAAGTGATGGCATTAGCAATGGAACCGATGGCATGCGCTACTCGCTGGTGAGCCGCGACCTGATTGCCGATTCGATTGAAACGGTATGTGGTGCGCAGTATTACGATGCGGTGATTGCCCTGCCCGGTTGCGATAAAAATATGCCTGGTTCTATTATTGCCATGGGCCGGCTTAATCGTCCCTCTATTATGGTGTATGGTGGTACCATTGCCCCGGGCCATCACAATGGTCAGGATCTGAATATTGTTTCTGCTTTTGAAGCATTGGGACAAAAGCTGGCCGGCACCATTACCGATGAAGATTTTAAATGCATTGTAAAAGGTTCCTGCCCGGGTGCGGGTGCCTGCGGCGGTATGTACACGGCCAATACCATGGCGGCTGCCATTGAAGCACTGGGTATGAGTTTGCCTTATTCTTCGTCTAACCCAGCACTGAGTGATGAAAAGAAGGCGGAATGTTTAGCCGCAGGCAAAGCCATTCGTCATTTGCTGGAGCAGGATATAAAACCACGCGATATTATGACGCGTGAAGCGTTTGAAAATGCCATCGTGGTGATCATGGTGTTGGGCGGCTCTACCAATGCAGTGCTGCACCTGATTGCCATGGCCAAAAGTGTAGGTGTACCATTATCGCAGGATGATTTTCAGGCCATCTCTAATCGTGTGCCGGTGTTGGCCGATTTTAAGCCCAGTGGCAAATACCTGATGCAGGATTTGCATAAATACGGCGGCATACCTGCTGTAATGAAATATTTGTTGCAACAAGGTTTGTTACATGGTGATTGTTTAACCGTTACCGGAAAAACTTTAGCCGAAAATTTAGCCCATGTGCAGGATCTGGATTTTAATCAACAGCAGATCATCCATCCGCTGCAAAATCCAGTGAAGGCAACCGGGCATTTGCAGATACTGTACGGCAATCTGGCGGAGAAAGGTAGCGTAGCCAAAATAAGCGGCAAAGAAGGTGAAAAATTTGTAGGTCCCGCCCGTGTGTTTGATGGCGAGCACCAGTTGATTGAAGGCATTCGTTCCGGACGCGTAAAGTCGGGTGATGTGGTGGTGATACGCTATGTTGGACCTAAGGGTGGACCCGGCATGCCCGAAATGCTGAAGCCTACTTCCGCCATTATTGGCGCGGGTTTGGGAAAGTCTGTTGCGCTTATTACTGATGGCCGTTTTAGTGGTGGCACGCATGGTTTTGTGGTGGGCCACATCACACCCGAAGCTTATGATGGCGGCACCATTGCCCTGGTGCAGGATGGGGATGTGATTGAAATAGACGTGGCTGCCAACACTATTAATGTAAAAGTTGATAATAGCGATTTGCATCATCGTAAAGCAGCCTGGAAGCAACCGGCATTAAAGGCAACCGGCGGCGTATTATATAAATATGCCAAACAGGTGAAAGATGCATCGCAAGGTTGTGTAACGGATGAATAAAAATTAAAAGGAAAAAGAGACGTTTTTTGATTTAGGTAATATGATTTCGGGTTTACGATAAAAGATGCAAAAGGAAAAAGAGACGTTTTGATAAGCATTGTAAAATCCAATTAAAACAAGCGCATGATAACAGAAACAATAAATGCCACACCAAAAGAAAAAGCCAATCAATCTACGGCAATAGAATTGAGTGGGTCTGAAGCCGTATTGAAAGCATTTGTGGCAGAAGGAGTGGATACCATTTTTGGTTATCCGGGTGGCGCCATCATGCCAATTTACGATGCACTGTACGATTACCAGGAAAAGCTGAAACATATATTGGTTCGCCATGAACAGGGCGCCATTCATGCGGCGCAGGGCTATGCGCGCACATCAGGTAAAACAGGAGTGGTGTTTGCCACCTCCGGTCCCGGTGCTACTAATTTAGTAACTGGTTTGGCCGATGCCATGATCGACAGCACGCCGCTGGTTTGCATTACCGGTCAGGTGTTTGCACACTTGCTGGGCACCGATGCCTTCCAGGAAACCGACATAGTTAACATCACCACGCCGGTTACCAAATGGAACTACCAGATTACGGATGCATCCGAAATTCCGCATGTGTTGGCCAAAGCATTTTTTATTGCCGGCAGTGGACGCCCCGGCCCGGTGCTGATTGATATTACCAAAAATGCGCAGCTGCAAAAGTTTAGTTATGATGGTTATACCAAGTGTGATTTTATTCGCAGTTACCGCCCCAGGCCACACATTCGTCATCAATATATTGAAGAAGCCGCAGCCATTATCAATGCAGCACAAAAACCTTTTGTGGTATTTGGGCAGGGTGTGATTCTTGGTAAAGCAGAAAAAGAGTTTCAGCAGTTTATAGAAAAAGGTGGTATTCCTGCTGCCTGGACCATCATGGGCCTGAGTGCGCTGCCAACGGCTCATCCGCTGAACATGGGTATGCTGGGCATGCACGGCAACTACGGACCCAATGTGCTCACAAACGAGTGTGATGTACTTATTGCGGTAGGTATGCGCTTTGATGACCGTGTGACAGGGAGATTAGATAAATATGCCAAACAAGCCAAAATTATTCACCTCGATATTGACCCTGCGGAAATTGACAAAAACGTAAAAACAACCGTTGCTGTTTGGGGCGATTGTAAAGAAACATTGCCACTGCTGACAAGCCTCGTAGAAAATAAATGTTACCCACAATGGCTGCAACGATTTAAAGACCTGCAGCAAAAAGAAGAAGAAGTGTGCATACAACCAGAGCTGCACCCGGCAGAAGGACAAATGACGATGGGTGAAGTAATTAATGTGCTGAATGAGCTGACCGACGGCGATGCGATAGTGGTAACGGATGTGGGACAGCACCAGATGGTGGCCTGCCGCTATGCGCAGTTTAAAAAGAGCAAAAGCAACGTTACCTCCGGTGGACTGGGTACGATGGGTTTTGCTTTACCTGCAGCTATTGGTGCCAAGTTTGGTGCCCCCGACAGAACGGTAGTAGCTGTTATTGGCGATGGCGGTTTTCAAATGACCATTCAGGAGTTGGGCACCATTATGCAAACGGGTGTGAACGTAAAGATGCTGATTTTAAACAATCAGTTTTTGGGCATGGTGCGCCAGTGGCAGCAGCTGTTTCACGACAGGCGCTATTCGTTTGTAGATATTCAAAGTCCCGATTATGTACAGGTGGCCAAAGGTTACGGCATCAGTGGCAATAGCATCAAAGGGCGAGAAGGCTTGAAAGAAGCCTTACAAACCATGCTGCAACACAAAGGTTCTTATTTACTGGAGGTAATGGTGGGCAAGGAGAATAATGTGTTTCCAATGGTGACGCAAGGTTCTTCCGTATCTGAAATTAGGCTTTCTTAAAAGGAAAAACAGACGTTTTACAAAAGCAAAACAAACGCTGAACAAATGCAGGTTGCAGTTCTTATAACAAAAGAAAATATGTATGACGCTGCACCGATTGTAACATTAAAAAAAGGAGATAGAAATCATGATCAAGCAGGAATATACCATCACTGTTTATACTGAAAACCAGATTGGGCTGCTGGTACGCATTGCCATCATTTTTTCGCGCCGCAAGATCAATGTGGAAAGCTTTAATTCATCGCCATCTGAAGTGGCCGGCATTCACCGCTTTACTATTGTGATCAATGAAACTGAAGAAGTGGTGCGCAAACTGGTGCGTCAGATAGAAAAACAGGTGGAAGTGTTGAAAGCTTACTTCAATACCGGCGAAGAAATTGTGTGGCAGGAGCTGGCTCTGTACAAAGTTCCCACCGATGCCATCGCAGAAAAAGTAAAAGTGGAACGCTTGCTGCGCGAGTATGGAGCACGCGCTGTAGCCATCCGTAAGGACTATACCATTTTTGAAACCACCGGCCACCGCGAAGAAACCGATGCTTTAATAAAAGTGCTGGAACCTTTTGGCCTGATCGAGTTTGTGCGCAGCGCCCGAGTGGCCATCATTAAAGAAAGCAAAGGTTTTCATGATAAGATACTGGAGTTTGAGCGCATGGCACCCGGCGAAGAAATGGTGGAGAACGAGTACCTGAATGAACAGGAGCATGTGTTTAGTATGTAAGTAGCGAAACGTGAAAAGTGAGTGGTGAAACAAAACGTATGATTTTCCTTTTGAGCAGACAAACTTAAAAACGTCTCCTTTTCCTTTTAAATAAATCAATCAGTAAACAAAAACAAATAACGGCCAGAGTGCCCTTTGGGGAACAGTGGCAATAAAATCAGAACAATGGCAAAATTAAATTTTGGTGGCGTTGAAGAAAACGTAGTTACCCGCGAAGAGTTCCCGCTGTCGCGCGCACAAAAAGTACTGGCAAACGAAGTGGTGGCGGTGATTGGTTATGGTGTGCAGGGCCCCGGACAGGCGCTGAACCAGAAAGACAACGGCATTAACGTGATCGTAGGCCAGCGCAAGAAATCCAAGTCGTGGGACAAGGCGGTGCAGGATGGTTTTGTACCCGGAGAATCCTTGTTTGAAATTGAAGAAGCTTTAGAACGTGGCACCATTATTTGCTATTTGCTGAGCGATGCGGCGCAAATTCAATTGTGGCCCACCGTACAAAAGCATTTAACCCCTGGTAAGGCCTTTTATTTTTCTCATGGCTTTGGCATTACATTCAACGAGCAAACCAATATATTACCACCAAAAGATGTGGATGTATTTTTAGTGGCGCCCAAAGGTTCAGGTACCTCGCTGCGCCGCATGTTTTTGCAAGGTCGTGGCCTGAACAGCAGCTATGCCATTTACCAGGATGCAACGGGCCGTGCTTGGGAGCGCGTGGTGGCTTTGGGTATTGCGGTAGGTAGCGGTTACCTGTTTGAAACCGATTTTAAAAAAGAAGTGTTCTCCGACCTTACCGGCGAGCGTGGTACGCTGATGGGCGCTATTCAAGGCATTTTTGCAGCGCAATACGAAGTCCTGCGTGCCAAAGGTCATACTCCTTCAGAAGCATTTAACGAAACCGTTGAAGAATTGACGCAATCCTTAATGCCGCTGGTAGCAGAAAATGGTATGGACTGGATGTATGCCAACTGTTCTACTACGGCCCAGCGTGGTGCGTTGGACTGGTGGAAAAAGTTTAGAGATGCTACCTTGCCCGTGTTTAACGAACTGTACGAAAGCGTTGCTACCGGTAAAGAATCGCAGCGCTCCATCGACAGCAACAGCCAACCCGACTACCGCGAAAAGCTGGAAGTGGAACTGAAAGAATTGCGCGACAGCGAACTGTGGCAAGCCGGTAAAACCGTACGCAGCCTGCGCCCCGAAAACCAGAAGCCCGCCGAAGCATCAACGGAAAAAGAACCATCAACAAAACTGAGATTTACATCTCCCTTATACAATGAATAGTGCAGAAACAAAAATAGGTGTGTTGGATTACAGTGGCGCGGCAACGCGGTTGAAAGGAGTGGTAAACCGAACGCCCCTGACGTATAATGCTAACCTCTCTGCGCGCTATGGCTGTCATGTGTACCTCAAGCGCGAAGACCTGCAGGTGGTGCGTTCGTACAAATTACGCGGCGCATATAATATGCTAAGTAGTTTGCCTGCCGATGCTTTGCGCAATGGCGTGGTATGTGCTTCCGCCGGAAACCATGCACAGGGATTTGCCTATAGCTGCAGCAAGCTGGGTGTGAAAGGCGTGGTGTTCATGCCCATTATTACGCCGCCGCAAAAGATACAGCAAACACAGTTGTTTGGTAAAGCCTGGATTGAAATTAAACTGGTGGGTGATACATTTGATGATTGTGCCGCAGCCGCCAAAGAAAACACGCTGCAAAACAACATGACCTTTATTCCGCCTTTTGATGATTACCGCATTATAGAAGGACAGGCTACCGTAGGTGTGGAAATACATGAAGACCTGTCGCAGGTAGATTACCTATTTGTGCCGGTGGGCGGTGGTGGTTTGGCAGCTGGTGTAGGTTCTTACTTTAAAACCTTTTCACCCAAAACAAAAATAGTAGGTGTGGAGCCGGAAGGTGCACCTTCCATGACCAAAGCGTTGGAAGCAGGCAAGCCGGTAATGCTGGAGAACATCGAAAGCTTTGTGGATGGTGCTGCCGTAAAAAGGGTAGGCGACCTCACCTTTGAAATTTGTAAAGACGTACTGCACGAAATGAATTCAGTGCCGGAAGGAAAAGTATGTACAACCATTTTGAAGTTGTACAACGAAGAAGCTCTAGTGGTAGAACCTGCCGGTGCGCTTTCCATTGCGGCACTCGACCATTATGCCGATGAAATCCGCGGCAAGCATGTTGTGTGCGTGGTAAGCGGCAGCAACAATGATATAGACCGCATGCAGGAAATAAAAGAACGCTCGCTGCAGTACGAAGGGTTGAAACATTATTTCCTGATTCGTTTTGCACAGCGGCCCGGTGCGCTGAAGGAGTTTGTGAATTTTGTATTGGGCCCAACCGATGATATTACGCGGTTTGAATACATGCAAAAGCACAATAAGGAAAAAGGTCCGGCGCTGGTAGGTGTGGAACTGCGCTCGAAAAAAGATTATGAAATCCTTTTGGGCAACATGAATCGCTTAGGTATTAACTATACAGAACTGAATAAAAACCACGACCTGTTCGGGTACCTGGTTTAAGCCATTGGAAATGCAATAGAGGAAACCGTTCAAGAGAAGCTGAATGTGCATCATTAACCGGTTTTTTTCATGTGTTGTTTAGGGGAGGTCCAACTCAGGGCTTCCCTTTTTTGAAAACGTCTGTTTTTTCTTTTAGTTTGTAGATAGATTTTAATAATGAATTAATTTCCTTCGTTCTTTTGCCTCAGTGTAGATTCAAAGGAAAAAATGAAAGTTTTTAATACAATATTATAAGTTCATTATGTAATGCGATTAAAACCAAAATTTAACATAGATAGATGAGCAAAAAAGAACATTTAGATGCAACATTAAAGCTTTGGTATTTTTCTATTTCTGAGCTTAAAGGCTTACAATCATTTCTGCATATAGAAAAGATAAATGATCAATTTTATAGAAGATTACTTATTCGGGGCATATTCTCTGTTATAGAAACTTATTTAAATGTAACTAAAGAAATAATTAAAATTAAAGTTGTAACTGATTCTGATCAGGAACTCAATTGGAAGGAGTTAGCAATTTTAAATGGTCAAAGGGTTCAGCTGAATAAAGATGGTAACGTATCTGCAATTAATGAATTTCAAAAGTTTGAATCAACTATGAAATTTACACTTAATTTGTTTGCAAAAACTTTTGGTACTAATTCACCTGATTATAAGTCATTAGAATTTAAGAATCTGATGAAGTTAGTTGAAAGAAGAAATCAGTTCACACATCCAAAATCTCTTGATCATTTATTTGTAACAAATTCTGAAATAAAGGAAATGATTGATTCATTTACTTGGTTTTTTAATACACATGCTCAAAACAACGATGAGTTTGTAAAGTGGATAGAAATGCATTATCCGAATTTAAAATAATATAATAGCAAACCTTACAATATTAGTTTATCGATTGATGTGAAAATTCATAGCATGTATTATAACAAAAGGTTTTTCAAAATGGAATTATAATTTTTCAAATGCTTTAAAAAGCTTCAAATTCCTTTTAAAGCTGCAAGCAATACTT
The DNA here is from genome assembly GCA_965363375.1 of uncultured bacterium. Lineage (GTDB taxonomy): Bacteria > Bacteroidota > Bacteroidia > Chitinophagales > Chitinophagaceae > Flavisolibacter. The sequence goes on along the minus strand of CBDTUH010000007.1, from coordinate 3,155 downwards.
GGGTTTACATAATACCTTAAGCACAATTAATAATGTCAATTGTAAAGTACTAATGTAAAAGGCCGTTTTAAAAATTAAGTGAATCAGTTATTTAAAATCCACCTACACTCAATGAGCAGCAGGCTGCGCCTTATCTTTCTTACCAAAAACCTTCTTTACAACAATCACAATTTTTTCTACCACAAAACCTATAAGCAATCCAAATACAGCACTAATCAGCACTTTAGCCAACCAGCCTATTGCAGGTATATGCGCTAAAGCCAGTTCCAGTTCATGTAGCAAATGAGCCAGGTAAGGTATACCATGGGCAATGATTTCGGCGCCTACCCAAAGCATAGCGGCCGTACCTACATAACCCAAAACCGTTAAAAACCGGGGCATAAACTTTACAATGCCGCGTCCAAACTTTTGCGTAGTAGGATGAAAACGGTCCTGCGCCAGGTGCACGCCAAAATCGTCTGCTTTTACAATCAAGCCCACAAAACCATAAACAGCGATAGTTATAAAAACGGCCACGGCCAGCATCACCACCACCTGGTTTAGTATTGGCTGGTCGGTTACCTGGCTGTAAGCAATGGCCATAATCTCGGCCGATAAAATAATGTCGGTACGCACCGCACCCGTCACGCGTTGTTTTTCCAACTCCTCCGGTGTTATTACTTCCACGGCTTCTTTTTCAGGGTCTACATCGTGGTGCTTGCTGAACATGGAGTGCACTTTTTCATAACCTTCAAAACACAGGTAGGCACCGCCCAGCATTAAAATAGGCGTAATGGCCCAGGGTGCAAAATAACCCAACAACAAGGCGGCCGGACTTAAAATCAAGAGCTTGTTAATCAGCGATTTTTTTGCAATCTGGAAAATAATGGAAAGCTCGCGTGAGGGGTCGAGGCCCACCACATACTTGGGTGTTACTGCCGTATCGTCAATCACAATACCCGACACTTTTCCGGTAGTTTTGGCTACCTGTGTAGGTACATCATCAAGGCTGGCGGCGCTGGCTTTTACCAAAGCGCCAATATCATCCAATAAAGCAAAAAATCCTGAAGCCATATGCTGTCAATTCGCTGTTCCGATTCTGTTTTTAAAATTGGTTTGCTCTTTTCTTCTTTTTAAAAAACGGGCACCGCATTTCCATCAACAAATTTGAGGCCCGATAAAGAAAAGGGAATGCGTATACACCAATATCAAACATAAACTTATTTTAGATACAAAGGTTTTGCCATTGCTTCTATTCAAAAATTTCTTGATTTTAAAAATACCTTTAGGTAAAAGCACAAAAAAAGCTTCAATTTTCTTTTGAAGCTTTCTGTAACAAACGTCTCCTTTTCCTTTTAATGGTTTCACCCAAAAGGGTTGAAGCCTAGGCGCGGTTACTGATGTCGATAGTAAATGATAGGTGCAACAGGTCGTTCAGCGAGGTAGGGTTTTGAGCCGTACGTTCTTCATCACCCAATTGTTTGTACTGCCTGTCTTTTTCTTCTTTCAGCTTTTGGTATGCCTCGTGGCGCGACTGCCGGTAACCTTCCAGCAGGTTCAGCAATTGCTGCGGGTGCGACATGTTTTTAATAACGCCATAATGGCCCGCTTTTGCATTCTGTAAAAAGAGGATAACGTCTTCCAGGCTCAGCTGGTCTTCAAAGGCCGTTAGCATTATTTCGCAGGCCGCAATGGCAATACGCGTGTCGGTCATTTTTTTAATCTTCGTCAACGACAAAGCGTTGGTGAACTCTTTTAAGATCATCACCAGCAGCTTGTGCGCTGTTTTTTTGCCGTAGCTGTGTATGAGACCGGGAATTCTTTCGGTCAGCGGAATGGAAAGCAAGGCATTCCATTTCACTTCACCATTTGGCCCGTATTGCTGCACCACCAGGTTGCTGATTATTCCGTATTCCAATGTATTGAGGTTTGGCCGATAAAATTTTTTAGGTGTGTTGTCTGCACCGATTACCGCGCTACGTGTCAAAGTATTTTCCATTTTCTTAATCACGGGTATTTAAATTTTAATTGTGATAAATGGGAGCGTGGCCGCGCGGTATTTAGCTGGCTTTGGCGTATTTGGCGCCCATCCATTTCAGGCGCTGGTAAATAGAGCCGATTACCATATCGTCAGAGCCTGTAGCGGCATCCAACGCGTACCATTGCTGGTCACTATCCATTACATAAAGCGTATCGGTAGGGCTTACGCATAAACCCCAGATGGTGAAGGGGAAATGATGCGGCGAATGCTTTACCTGCAAAGCCGTATCAAAATACAGGTATTCGTTACCCACCCAATCTTTCACCATGTCTATACAATGTTGTAATTGATTATTCATGATATTTATCTTGATAATGTTATTTTATACGTTGACCTCGATGATTTAAAAGCACCCGTCAGGATTTCACCGGTTTCCGGGTCCACCATTTCTTTACCTGCCGGGATGCTTTTTAATTTTTCTTCCAGTTCTTTTTTCTGCTCGGTCAACGCCTTTATCTGTTCATCGATGTGTCGCCAGCTGCCGTTCGCACTGTAATCGTACACCACACCGGCTTCGCACAATTCAATGCGTGCACCAGAATTTGTCTTAATTAAACCATGATGCTTCATCAACTCATCGCGCAGGGTATCAATAAAGCGTTCGTCTTTTCGCACGCCTTTAATGAATTCATCCATCACGGCCAGGGCTTCAGCTACACGCTCGGCGCCGCCTTCTTCGAGTATCTCTTCAACAGAGTTCTCCACCAGTTGAGCCACTTGCCGTTTGCTTAAGCCTTCCCTTATTTGCGGCAGCGCGTTAGGCTGCTTTGTTAGATTTGCCATTGATGATGTTTCTGCGGTTAGAGATCAATTGCTGCAACATGGGGTTTACATCCACATCGGCTTTGTGCAGGTGATACAGTTCCACCAGTTCTTTCTGCGTGTTGCAACCTTCCACTTTCTGCAGCCATTCGGCACCCAGTTCTTCGCCCTGCTCGCACCAGTTGCGGATCAGTTCGCCGGTCTGCTCGTTGGGTACAAAAGCTGCTTTGCCGGTAAATAATCCTGTACGGTCTTTACTAGCTGTTGCATTGTGGCGCATATCCAGTTCCAGGTTAATGGTCAGTTCGTATTCAAAACCTTCGCGGGTTACTTCTTTCAATCCGGCCTTTTCCACTTTTACTTTACCGTTGTT
>CBDTUH010000006.1:0-26137 GCA_965363375.1 uncultured bacterium | reverse complement strand
ACATCGCAAAGTTCGGCTAGTTGCCGTGCGAAATCTTCGTCGTTGGCTTCTTCTACATGCGTTGTAATGCTGTGCGCCAGTGTATCCAGTTCTTTCAAAGTTGCTTCGTCCGAGGCATCAATAATAATAGGAATATCGGGCAGGCGGCCGGAACCTTTTTTTAAACTTTGCAGCGGATACAGCACACCATAATGAGGCGAGGCCTTTTTCAAAATTTCCTTAGAAACAGCTGCCGCTGTATGCACAATTGTTTTGTCGGAAAAACCCAGCTCTTGGATTACTTTTTCAATTGCAATGTCAGATACGGCAATAATATAGATATCGGCATTGCGGTTAACGATGCTCCAGTAGTTGGTGCTTTCGGTATCCAGCTCGTAAGCCAGCTCGCTGGCCTCGTGTTCGTTGCGGCCATAAATTTGTACAATGTCGTGCCCGGCTGCTTTTAATTTGTGCCCTAAAATATTTGCGGTGTTGCCGGTGCCTATTAAAACAATTTCCATTTCTATCTTTATATTATGCGTTTAAGCCAAAGGATCGTAGTTAAGTATATCAGGACAAAATTTAAACTTCTTTCTTCGTTATCCAAAAGAAAAGCGGCAATAAAAGCATTTCAGCTGTTTTGTACGCCGCAGCACCGCAACAAAAAAAAGCTGCCGCCTGTTTTTGAAAAGGCCGAACACCTGCATTTTACCTTTCATGGCAATACGGTGCGCGGCTACAGATGGAACCATCCTGCCGACAATAAAGTGTTGATACTGCATGGCTTTGAAAGCTCGGTGGTAAACTTTGACCGGTACGTAAAACCATTAATGAAAAAAGGCTACGAAGTGCTGGCTTTTGATGCGCCGGCGCATGGGCGCTCCAGCGGCCGCACCATCAATATTTTACTTTATAAAGAACTAATCGAAACAATTACTAAGAAATACGGACCTGTAACTTCATTCATGGGTCACTCGCTGGGCGGGCTGGCGCTAAGCATTGCGGTGGAAAGTATGGAGCATGACGAAAGCTGGAAGCTGGCTTTTATTGCGCCTGCTACAGAAACAACAACGGCTGTTGATACGTTTTTTAATTTTTTGAAACTGGACGAAGAAGTAAAAAAAGAATTTGGCAACCTGATATTTGAATTAAGCGGCCGTCAGCCCGAATGGTTTTCAATAGCGCGCGCTGTAAAAAACATTAAGGCACAAATATTTTGGGCACACGATAAAGACGACAACATGACGCCGCTAAGCGATGTGGAGCCTGTGATAAAAGAGGCGCCAGATAACATTCAATTCATGATCACCGAAGGGATGGGCCACCGCCGCATATACCGCGATAACAAAGTATCTAAAGCGATTGTTGATTTTATGTAAAATAATTAAAAGGAAAAAGATACGTTTTTATCTATTTACGAATAACGATTTGAAATTGACGAATTAACGGAAAACTTAAAAGGAAAAACAGACGTTTTAACCTTTACATTGCCTATAATAAAAACATATCTTTTCCCTTTTAACGCGGGAACGTTTCAACTGGTGAAATTTGAAACTGTTGATCCTTAAACTCATTAACATTCTGTTTCTATTTGTACAATTTTATACCTCATTTAGCAAAATGTATTAATATCGCCGGCATATTTTATTTATGTTCTATCAATATTTAGCGCTTGGCGATTCTTACACTATTGGCGAAGCAGAACCTATTACGCAAAGTTTTCCTTACCAGACCGTGCAGCTGTTGCGGCAGCAGGGCATTGATATGGCTGCGCCCGAAATAGTAGCCCGCACCGGCTGGACAACTGATGAACTGCAGGCCGCTATCGACAACTACACTTTTTCGGAAGGCTACGATTTTGTGTCGCTCTTGATAGGCGTTAATAATCAATATCGTGGCTACAGCCTGGAGGTTTACCAAAAAGAATTTGAAAACCTGTTGCAGCAGGCCATCCGTTTTGCACGGGGTAAAAAGAATCATGTTTGCGTGCTTTCCATTCCTGATTACAGCATTACCACTTTTGCGCAGGATAAAGACCCCGCAAAAATTCAAAAGGAAATAGAGACGTTTAATACCGCCAATAAAGCCATTACTGCAGCACATAGTATACATTATATTAACATAACCGAAAGCAGCCGGCAGGCAAAAAATAATGTAAATTTGCTGGCTTCGGATGGCCTTCATCCATCTGCTGAGGAATATAAAAAATGGGCGCTGCAACTGGCTCAGAAAATGAAATCTGTTCTTTCTTAAACGAGGGGTTAATTCTGCAAAAGAAATACGGCTTCGCCAAAATTTACTATTCTTGTACCAAACTTGGTACGTTTAACTTTTGAAATTACACAGGAGAAATAATTGTATATGCCAAAGAATCTGTTGATTGTAGAGTCGCCGGCAAAGGCTAAAACGATAGAGAAAATACTGGGGTCAGACTTTGAGGTGAAAAGCTGCTACGGCCACATTCGCGACCTGGAGAAGGACGAGATGGGCATAGACATCAATAACCAATACAAGCCCCGCTACACGGTGCCTGCCGAAAAGCAGAAAGTTGTAAGCGAGCTGAAAAGCCTGGCTAAAAAAAGTGGACAGGTATGGCTGGCAACGGATGAGGACCGCGAAGGAGAAGCCATCAGCTGGCACCTGTGCGAAGTATTAGGCCTCGATCCGAATACCACCAAGCGCATAGTGTTTCACGAGATCACCAAACCCGCCATAAAAAAAGCGGTAGATAACCCGCGCCTGCTGGATATGAACCTGGTGAATGCCCAGCAGGCCCGCCGCGTACTCGACCGTATTGTAGGATTTGAACTCAGCCCCGTGCTTTGGCGCAAGATCAGCATGAAAAATAATCTTTCTGCAGGTCGTGTACAAAGTGTGGCTGTACGTTTGGTAGCGGAACGAGAAAGAGAGATTAATGCATTTAAGCCGCAAAGCTCTTTTAAAGTAGAAGCCTTTTTTACCGACAAAGACAGCAGTGGCAAAGCAGTTACCTTTAAAGCAGAAGGCAGCAAATTCAACAATGCCGATGATGCGCAAAGCTTTTTGCAGCAGTGCGTAGGCGCCAATTATAAAGTAAAAGACATACAGGTAAAACCTACCAAGCGCTCGCCTGCCGCGCCTTTTACAACATCTACTTTACAGCAGGAAGCCAGCCGCAAGCTGGGTTACAGTGTTAGCCGCACTATGTTGTTAGCCCAAAAGCTGTACGAGAATGGACACATCACTTACATGCGTACGGATAGCGTAAACCTAAGCGATACGGCATTGGACGACATTCAAAAAACCATCAAAAGTTCTTTTGGCGACCGCTACCACCAGGTAAGAAAATACAAAACCAAAAGCAGTTCGGCACAGGAAGCGCACGAAGCCATTCGTCCAACTTATATGTCGAACACTACGGTGAATGATGCTGATACCAAACGCTTATATGAACTGATTTGGAAGCGCACGATGGCCAGCCAGATGGCCGATGCGGAACTGGAAAAAACAGTGGCAAAAATTGGTGTATCAACCAACAATGCAGAACTGACAGCTTCCGGTGAGGTAATGAAGTTTGAAGGCTTTATAAAGGTATATAGAGAAGACCGCGATGATGAAGATATGGTAGATGGCGATGAAGGCGATAGCGTATTACCACCATTGAAAGTGGGCCAGCAATTAGCCCTGCGAGAAATGAAAGCCACCGAGCGCTACACTCGTCCCCTGCCCCGCTACACAGAGGCGTCGCTGGTAAAAAAGCTGGAAGAGCTGGGCATTGGCCGTCCCTCCACTTATGCACCTACTATTACTACCATCCTAAAAAGAGGTTATGTAGAAAAGCGTGATAAGGAAGGTGTACGCCGCGAACTGCAGGTGTTGGTTTTAAAAGAAGACAAAATCAGCAAAAGCAAAGAATCGGAAACCACAGGTGCCGAAAAAGCAAAGCTGTTTCCATCGGATTTAGGACTGGTGGTAACCGACTTTTTAAAGCAGCACTTCGATGACATTATGGATTATGGTTTCACCGCACGCATTGAAGGTGAGTTTGACGAAGTGGCACAAGGCAAGCTGCGCTGGAGCAAAATGATCGATGAGTTTTACAACCCATTCAAGCAGGATGTATTAAAAACAATCGAAACCGCCGAGCGTGTAAAAGGTGAGCGCGAACTGGGTATAGACCCACTCACTAACAAACCTGTAATTGCGCGTATGGGCCGCTACGGTCCCATGGTGCAGATAGGTACAACGGAAGATGAAGAAAAGCCGCGCTTTGCCAAATTAAAAGCCAACCAAAGCATTGAAACCATCACTATGGAAGAAGCTTTCGAGCTTTTCCGGCTACCAAAATCGCTGGGACAGTATGAAGGCAAAGATGTTGAAGTGAATGTGGGCCGCTTTGGTCCTTATGTAAAGTTTGGCGAAGAATTTATTTCATTACCGCGCGGCGTAGAGCCGCTGGAGGTAGAAATAGAACAAGCGATAGAGGTGATTAATCAAAAGAAAGTAGCCGATGCACCGGTTGGCCATTTTGAAGGTAAGCCAGTAACCAAAGGTAAAGGCCGCTTTGGTCCTTTTATAAAATGGAACGACCTGTACATCAATGTACCCAAGGCTTACAATTTTGATGCATTGACGCAACACGACATCAACGAACTGATTGAAAAGAAAATAGATAAGGAGGCCAACCGTTACATTCAGCAATGGCCGTCAGAAAAAATATCTATAGAAAATGGCCGCTGGGGTCCTTTTATTCGTTTTGGCAAAAAAATGCTGAAACTGGGCCGCAGCAAAAGCGGTGAAAAATGGACATCTGAAGAACTTTCAACCATTTCGCTGGACGATGTAAAAGCCATGATTGTGCAGCAGGAGCCTAATGCCTTTGCTAAAAAAACGGCTGCTAAAAAAAGTGCATCCACAAAAAGCAACACTTTAAAAGCAGCGGCCAAAAAGGCGCCTACCAAAAAAGCAGCGCCGAAAAAAAAGGCATAATATTTTTTACCGATTATGAGGAACATGGAGGAAACAAAAGAAATATCGGCCCTTTTTAACCTGATAGACGACCCTGATGAAGAAGTGTTTGGGGCCGTATCGCACAAAATAGTTGCTTACGGCCGCCGGATCATTCCAAACCTGGAGCACCTGTGGGAAACTACACCCGACCAGGAAGCGCAGAATAGAATTGAACTCCTCATTCATCAGGTGCACTATACCGATCTGATAGAAGACTTTCAGCAGTGGAGCATGGCGGGACATCACGACCTGACCGTAGGCGCACTATTGGCTTCTAAGTTTCAATACCCAGACCTGTCATCGGCGGCCACGCTGCTGGAAATTGAAAAGCTGCGCCGCAACATCTGGCTGGAGCTGAATAATTACCTCACACCGCTGGAGCAAATACGCATTGTAACCGGATTGTTGTATGGATACTATGGCCTTAAGGGCGGCGATCTTTCGTACGAAAACGTCAACGATTTCCTGATTCATAAAGTCATAGAAAAAAAGCAAGGCAACCAAACGAGCAACGGCATTCTGTACCTGATACTTTGCGAACTGCTCGACATTCCGGTAAAGGCCATTGCCGTGCCCAAGCAGTTTGTGCTGGCTTACTTCAGGCCCGGCTATAGCAGCGAGGAAGACGAAAGCAACATCAGCAAAATTGAATTTTACATAGACCCTACCACCGGTCAGGTGTTTACGCACAAAGACCTCGAAAGCTATTTCAAGCGTATTTCGGTGCCACCTACGTCAGCTTACTTTAAGCCGCTCTCCAACAAACGCATTATTCAGCACCTGCTGGAAGAAATGTCAAAATGTTTTGACAATGAAAAATCGGCTTATAAGATGGAAGAACTGATAAAACTGGCTAATTTGCTGGACTAAAAAATAGTTCTGACATTGGAAACCATCAGCTGGCCGGATTTTGAAAAGATTGATATTCGTGTGGGCACCATCACGCAAGCCCAAAATTTTGAAAAAGCCAGGAAACCGGCTTATCAGCTCAGCATTGATTTTGGAGCAGAAATGGGTATTAAAAAATCTTCCGCACAAATCACCGAAAACTATTCACCAGAAGAATTAATTGGAAAACAAGTGGTAGCTGTGGTAAATTTTGCGCCCAAACAAATTGCTAACTTTATCAGCGAATGCCTGGTGCTGGGCGTATACACCGAAGATAAAAGCGTAGTGCTGCTGCAACCGGCACAAAAGTTAACAAACGGTTTAAAAATTGGCTGATGGCCCAAAGTATTGCTTATTATAAAAGTCCAGTTGGCTTATTGAAAATGGCGTGCGACGAAAAACGTCTCTATTCCCTTTTATTTGTAGAAGCCACTGCAGATGCACCTGTTGAAAATATGGTCACACAAGTGGTATGCAATCAGCTAGACGAATACTTCAGCGGCCGGCGCCAAACATTTGATTTTACTTTTGAGCAGCAAGGCACGCCATTTCAAAGCAAAGTGTGGGAGCTGCTGTACAACATTCCTTACGGCAAAACCATTTCTTACATGCAATTGGCCAAACGGTATGGCGATGTAAAAGCCATTCGGGCTGTAGCATCTGCCAACGGTAAAAACAACCTGGCAATAGTGGTGCCCTGCCACCGGGTGATTGGTTCCAACGCAACGCTTACGGGTTATGCCGGTGGCCTCTGGCGCAAAAGGTGGCTGCTCGATCATGAAGCAAGATATTATTCCGGCGTACAACAGTTGTTTGGGTAAAACGTATCACAGATTTAGCGGATTTTATATAGAGGATTCAGAGATGTTTCATTTCCTCAATAGTTTCTTACTTAAATTCAAAACTTCTCTTTTTCCTTTTGTATCATGGATTGAAGGATTATAAAATACAGGATTTAACGGATGGAATATCCTCAAAACATCTGTTTTCTCTTTAAGCTGAATTGCTTGTTACAGTAAAAGTGAGTAACACAACAGCAGCTAAATAATAATTCTAAAGCCTGTTACAAAAAACGTCTCTTTTTCTTTTTAATTACCAATCAACTTGTCAACTTATTAATTGATTAACGATGCTCAAAACGTCTCTTTTTCCTTTTAAAAATAACGCCAGGTCCACTTGAGCATTTAAATAAAAAAGGAAAAGAAAACAAAACGTCTTCTTTTCCTTTTAATCTTACGTATTAAACCTTAAATATTCAATCACCTGAGTTCCTCGCTGGTAAAGGCTAATGGCAACAAACGGCTGGCGCTGTCAATCACGTACACCGGACCTTCCATGCCGCCCAGTATCAACTGCACGGGATGACTTACGCGGCTTTCAAACTCCTGCAAACTCTGGCGGCAGATGCCGCAGGGAGAAATCGGGTGATCGCTTTTTTGCAGTTCGCTTTTGTAGCTGATGGCCACTGTTTCAATAGGCACTTTCGGAAAAAGAGATGATATGGAAGCCAGCAAAACTCTTTCGGCACAAAGTCCTACCGGGAAAGAAGCATTCTCCTGGTTGGTACCAGCCACAATTTCGCCATTGGCCAGCTTGGCCACCGCCCCTACCTGAAACTTTGAATAAGGTGCATAAGCCTGCTCGGTTACTTCGCGCGCTTCGTTGAGCAACCATTGCTGTTCTTCCGGCAATTCTTCAATGTTGTTGTAAACTTTATAATTAAACTCGTATTTGTTTTCCTGCATAATTAGTTTATTAAAATAAAAAACGCCCCATTCAAAAACGGGGCGAATAAAGATAAGCTATTTTACGGTTTGGAACAATCTATTCCAGCGCGGGCCACCCTCCCAGCTAAACCAGATGAGCGATGCTTTACCCACAATGCGGTCTTCTGGTACAAAACCCCAGAAGCGAGAGTCCTGCGACTGGTGACGGTTGTCGCCCATCATCCAGTAATAATTCATTTTAAAAGTGTAGGTGTTTGTTTGCTGCCCGTTGATGTAAATTTTACCATCCCTCATTTGCAGGTCGTTCTTTTCATACACTCGAATCGGTCTTTCGTAAATGGCATAATTGCGATCGCTTAATGTGATGGTTGCACCTTTTTGGGGCACCCAAATCGGTCCGTAATTATCTACGCTCCAACCATTGGCCAGCACATAGGTATCAAAAGAAGGATCGTAAAAAGCGGTTTCGGCCAGTTGGGGGGTTGCAGAAATGAGTAACCCATTTTGCTTCATTTTTTCAAGCATCTCGGGCGTCAATGGCATGGCATAAGTATTAGGTGCAATACGTTGTATTTGAGCAGGGTCATAGAGGTCAATGCTATATTGTTCTTTCATGGCCTCGGGATCAGACAGCTCAGTTTTGGTTTTAACTATGTAAGGCATTAATGATTGCGGGGGTGGTGCCTGCTTTACACCATTTATATAAACCTCTCCCTTAATAATTTCCAGTGTATCGCCGGCAATGGCCACGCAACGTTTGATGTAATTGTCGGATTTATCAGGCGGGTGTATAGCTAGTGGATAATCCTCAGGATTGCTTAACGCCACCTGACGGCCACGTTTTTCATCACCGCCTCCTAATTCTTTTATTAAACGATAATACGGATGAAAAGATTGAAATTCGGGACGGTTTACCACTGTATCGCCCGCCGGGAAATTAAACACCACCACATCGCCACGCTCTACAGGAGATTGAAACCATCGGATGTAAGGCAGCCTGACCACCTCGGTGTACGACTTGCGGCTGGTGCCGGGTATGTAGTTGTGTATAAATGGAATGGAAAGTGGCGAGTTGGGTATGCGCGGCCCGTAGGCAAACTTGGAAACAAAAAGAAAATCGTTAATCAGCAGCGTTTTCTCCATCGAGCCCGAAGGAATGGTGTAGGCTTCAAAAATAAAAGTGCGGATTAATGTGGCCGCTACAATGGCAAAAATGGCAGCATCTACCCACTCGCGCCAGCCTTGTTTTTTATGCAGTTTGGCGCCTTCAGGTCCTATATACCTAATTTTGTCGGAGTAACCGAGGTATGGAAAATAGAAAGGTGCAAAAAGAGAAGCCAGTGTATGATCGCCCAAAGAAAAGCGACCAAACAGTTTTACAAATTCAATATAGATGCCGGGCGTGATGAACCAGCCAACCACAGGTATCAGCTGCCAGAAAACCCAGTGCTTGGGGCGTTTGGCCAGGTCCTGCATCACCCAGGTATTGTAAAAGGGAACATAGGCTTTCCATTGCGCCACGCCAGCCTTCTGAAACATTTTGGCCGCACCGAAAGAAGGAAGAAGAAGAAGAAGTAAAGAAATAAAATAAACGATCAGGATGTGTTCAGTTGGCATCAGCGTATCTTTAAAACGAACAAATTTATTATATTAAACAGCTAAAGCAAACAGCGTCAAGCAAAGTTTTTGCTAAAGATGTTTAAAAAGCAGCAACGCAAATGTATTATTTTACGATTCGGGATATTGAAAATCTTTGCGACATTAAAGCACATACGCTGCGCGTGTGGGAACAGCGGTATGATTTCTTCAAACCAAAAAGAAAAGAAAGCCAGCACCGGCTATATGATAACGAAGACCTGAAACAACTGCTGCGTATTGCATTTTTGTACCACAAAGGCTGGAAAGTGTCGCGTATTGCGGGGCTCACTCCCGAGCAGGTGCTTACCGAAGTAGAAAAGATACAGGCCGCTAAAAGCAGCTTTGAATACTACATCAACCAGCTGCTGGAGTGCAGTATAGATTTTGATAAAGAAGGCTTTGCCCGCACGCTGCAGCAGGTAATAGACAGCATTGGTTTTGAAGATACCATTGAAAAAGTAAGCTATCCCCTGCTGAACAAAATTGGGCTGTTGTGGATGACCAACCATGTAATACCTGCGCAGGAACATTTTTGCAGCTACATGATTCAGCACAAGATTATTGCTGAAACTGACAGGCTGCCGCTGGCCAGTGCCGATGCACCGCAAGTGGTATTGTTTTGCCCGCATGGCGAGTACCACGAGTTGCCGCTGCATTACATTCATTACCTTTTCCGCAAATGGGGCTGGACCACTTTTTACCTGGGCAGCAATGTAGCTATTGATATTTTAAAACCATTTGCCGAGACTGAAAAAGTAGACCACTTGTTTCTTTACCTCATTACCAACTTTACCGGCTTTACGGTGGATGATTATTTTGAAAAAGTATGCAAAGCCTTTCCCGGTAAAAAAATTGTGGCTTCCGGCCGCGCGGTGTTTGCATCGCAGCGAAATTTTGTGAACCTTACCATCCTCAAAACGGATGATGCCATACGTCAGTTCATTAACAATAGGGCTGCTACGAAAGTGCTTTGATACATTTGAAGCGCACCGAATAAAACGTCTGTTTTTCCTTTTAAATGCAAATATTTGACTGGCTTTTTTTTGTCAACAAAGAATGCCAAATAAAAAACGTCTTATTTTCCTTTTAACTTTTAAAAGGAAAATAAGACGTTTTGTTTTCTACAATTATTTGGGCAGCACGTAAGCCTTCACATCATCGCGCGTGATGGATTTGTTGGAAAGTATGACCAATCGCTCCACTACGTTTCTCAATTCGCGTATGTTGCCGGTCCAGTTATACTCCTGCAGTAGCTTTACAGCTTCGTCAGAGATCATTTTGCGTGGCATGCCGTAGTCGTCGCAAATGTCATCCAAAAAGTGGTTTACCAGCAACGGTATATCGTCGCGGCGCTCGTTCAGCGATGGCACATGAATCAATATCACGCTCAGGCGGTGGTACAGGTCAAGGCGAAAGGTTTTAGCTTCCACTTCTTTCATCAGGTCTTTGTTGGTAGCAGCTATCACCCGCACGTCCACCGCAATTTCTTTATCGCCACCCACACGGGTTATTTTTCCTTCCTGCAGGGCGCGCAGCACCTTGGCCTGCGCACTCAGGCTCATGTCGCCTATCTCATCTAGAAACAGCGTACCGCCATTGGCCTGCTCAAACTTGCCGATGCGCTGCTTGATGGCCGATGTAAAAGAACCTTTTTCGTGGCCGAACAATTCGCTTTCAATCAGCTCGCTCGGGATAGCGGCACAGTTCACTTCTACCAGTGCTCCATCGGCGCGGTTGCTTTTGTAGTGTACCCAGCGGGCCACCAGTTCTTTACCTACACCATTCTCGCCTGTAACCAGTATGCGGGCATCGGTAGGCGCTACTTTTTCTATGGTTTCTTTTATCTTTTTGATGGGTTCCGACTCGCCTATCATGTTCTGCACCTTGGCTACGCGGCGCTTCAGCACTTTAGTTTCTGCCACCAGCTTGTTGCGGTCCATAGCATTGCGGATGGTAATCAGAAGGCGGTTGAGGTCGGGTGGTTTAGATATAAAATCGTATGCGCCATTTTTTACGGCTTCTACAGCTGTTTCTATCGTACCATGTCCCGATATCATAATAATGGGCACATCAGCGTTGGCTTCGGTAGCTTTCTGTAAAAACTCAAGCCCGTCAACTTTGGGCATTTTTACATCGCACAGTACGGCATCAAAAGTTTTTTCGCGGAATTTTTTGAGTCCTTCTTCGCCATCGGCGGCTTCTTCTATTTTATATCCTTCAAAAGAAAGTATCTCGGAAAGGGTTTTGCGAATGGCCTTTTCATCATCTATAACCAGAATGCTATTCATGTTGGGTAAAACTATTGTAGCGCAAAGTAATGCAATTAGCGCTTTTGAGAAAGGAAAGTAAAGAGGTGTAAAAAAAATAAAGGCCGGATAGAAATCCAGCCTCGTGTAAAATCCAATATCCTATGAAAAACCGAGACAAAGATGCAGTGAATATTTTCAATTTCAAAACTTATTTCAAAAAATTTTTTGAAGTATTAAAGTAGTGAAAATGAAAAAGTTGTGCATTTCTACACAACTTCCACTTTTATCTACAATTTGAGGAAAGGCCTCCTCAAAAGTTGCAAATTATTTTTTCAGGTACATTACTTCTTTTACCAGCTTCACTGTGCGGCTCACATCGGGCAATGCGGCAGTTACCAGATTGGGCGCGTAGTGTAGCGGCGCATCGGCAGCGGTAATACGACGGATGGGCGCATCCAGGTAATCAAAGCCTTCTTTTTGTATGCGGTACGTAATTTCAGATGATACAGAAGCAAATGGCCACTGCTCTTCTACAATTACTAAGCGGTTGGTTTTCTTTACACTTTCCAGAATGGTCATCCAGTCCAGCGGGCGAATAGAGCGCAGGTCGATCACCTCGGCGCTTACGCCTTCTTTTTCCAGTTCGGCTGCCGCACCCAAGGCTACTTTCATCATTTTGTTGAAAGAAACAATGGTCACGTCCTTACCTTCTTTTTTAACATCGGCCTTACCAATAGGTATGTAATATTCTTCGTCGGGAATTTCGCTTTTTTCGCCATACATCACTTCGCTTTCCATAAAGCACACGGGGTCTTCTTCGTAACGGATGGCCTGCTTCAGCAAACCTTTGGCATCGTAACCATTTGATGGCGATACTACTTTAAGACCGGGGATGTTGGCATACAGGCTTTCAAAAGCGGTAGAGTGCTGTGCACCCAGCTGACCGGCAGAACCGTTGGGCCCGCGGAAAACGATGGGACAGGTAATTTGACCACCGCTCATGGCCAGCATTTTTGAGGCGGTATTTAATATCTGGTCCAGCGCCAGCACGGCAAAGTTCCAGGTCATGAACTCAACGATGGGGCGCAGGCCATTTTGCGCAGCACCTACACCTACGGCGGTAAAGCCCAGTTCCGAAATGGGCGTATCAATAATGCGCTTGGGGCCAAACTCGGCCAGCATGCCCTGGCTTACTTTGTAGGCACCATTGTATTCGGCCACTTCTTCACCCATTAAAAATACGCGCTCGTCGCGACGCATTTCTTCGCTCATGGCTTCACGCAGGGCTTCACGAAAAGGAATTTGTCTCATGGTAACTTTTTAAAAACAGGGGCAAAATTAGAGGAGCGGCGGCAGATTACCTAAACAAAATAAAGCATCCGCCGCCCTGGCAATAAAATGTTTTTAAAACGATTGATGTGGCTTGATTTTTAATCTTACCTGCATTGTATGGAATTAACCCAATGGATCGGAATTGTGGCAGGTGTGCTCACGGCAAGCTCTATGCTGCCGCAATTGTTTAAAGTAATAAAGAATAAAGAAGCGGAAGACATTTCCCTTAAAATGCTGGTGGTGCTGATGAGCGGTATTGCCATGTGGATTGTTTATGGCATTTTCCGCGAAGACTGGCCTATTATTATTACCAACTCTTTTTCGCTGCTGGTGAATATTGCGCTGACTTTTTTTCGCGTAAAGTATCGTGCCCGCTAAGGCGGCGGTCGAGGCTGTACCTGCCCGCGCCTGTAAATAAAAACAACACGGAAATAAAAAGCATGGAAAGCGGTGACGTGAGCTGATCATAAGGCTGGCCCCAATGCACCATTAAAAAAGCAATCAAAAAATTAATGACCATGGTAAGCGCTGCCCACCTAGTTTTATAACCTATTATAAATAATATACCGGCAATAGCCTGCGCATAAACTGAAACTATAGCCGCAAAAAGCGGGAAAGGAAATTCAAACGTTTTTAAGAAAGTGGCAAACTCCTGCATCTTTTCCCAACTGAAAATATTATCAACCATGCCATACAAAAGCCGGGTGCCTATAAAAATTCGTAGCAGCAAAGGACCTATGTCGCGGTTTACTCTAAACCAATCAATCATATATAAATTTAATATAAAGTGCACAAAACGTCTCTTTTTCCTTTTACCGCTGGTGTAAGTAATAAAAAAAGAGCTATTACAAGAACAGCCCTTTTTCATTTGTATAGATAACTCAACCGAGTTTAGATGCGCTCAATAACCATAGCGCTGGCACCGCCGCCGCCATTGCAAATGCCGGCTGCACCAATTTTACCACTATTTTGCTGCAACACATTGATTAGTGTAACCACAATGCGCGCGCCTGAGCAGCCCAGCGGGTGACCTAATGAAACAGCACCGCCATTTACATTTACTTTGGCGGGGTCCAGTTCCATTTTTTTGGTATTGACAATGCCCACCACGCTGAAGGCTTCGTTCAGCTCCACAAAATCTACATCGCTCATTTGCAAACCCGCTTTTTTTACGGCCCTAGGTACTGCAATTGAAGGTGTGGTGGTAAACCATTCCGGCTCCTGCTCGGCATCGGCATAGCTGCGGATAATAGCAATAGGTTTTACCCCTAACTCTTCTGCTTTTTCTTTGCTCATTAACACCAGTGCAGCAGCGCCGTCGTTCATGGTGCTGGCGTTGGCAGCCGTTACAGTTCCTTCTTTGGTAAAGACCGCTTTTAACGAAGCAATTTTATCAAACTTCACGTTCCAGGGCTCTTCATCTTTATCAATAACAATATCACCTTTTTTAGAAGCAATGGTTACGGGTATTACTTCGGCATCAAACTTACCAGCTTCCCAGGCCTTTTGGCTGCGCTGGTAGCTTTCGGTGGCAAAGGCATCCTGCTCTTCGCGGCTCACTTTGTTATCGGCAGCGGTAGCATCGGCGGCGCAGCCCATGGCAAAGTTGCTGTAGCAGTCAGTCAGGCCGTCTTTCTGCAAACCATCTATCACCGAACTGCTGCCGTATTTATTACCCCAGCGCATGTTCTCAACATAAAAAGGAACAGCACTCATGTTTTCCATACCACCGGCCACTACCACATCGGCATCGCCTAGCATAATGCTTTGCGCGCCTTGCATAATGGCTTTCATACCGCTTGCGCAAACTTTATTGATAGTGGTGCAAACAACTTTATCGGGAAGACCAGCAAATTTGGCGGCCTGTCGTGCCGGCGCCTGTCCCAGGTTGGCTTGAATCACGCAGCCCATCAGCACTTCGTCCACTACATCAGGAGAGATTCCGGCTTTTTCAATAGCGGCTTTTATAGCGGTGGCGCCTAACTTAGGTGCGGGCACATCTTTTAACGAACCTCCGAACGAGCCCATTGGCGTGCGCACGGCAGAAACAATGTAAACAGTTTTGTTCATATAGCATTTTTAAGCGGGGCTAAGTTAACACAATCCTTTGTGCGAACCATAGCTTTAACGATTCCGGTCTTACACTGCTGAAAAACGTCTCATTTTCCTTTTATAAAGTTTTGAACCAAAAGGAAAATCAGACGTTTTGAAACATGGGACGTAAAACGATAAAAGTGAGATATCAGGTGATGCCGGTTTTAAAAAGAAAAAACAGAGGATTTGAAATTGAGTTCACCAATTTAAAAGGAAAAAGAGACGTTTGTATTGATTAACCAATTCACTTAATTAACCAGTTAACCTACCTTCAGCTAATTTTGATGAACGGAATGAAAAATAATTTTTTGACCGCCGAGTGGCGCAACCTGCTGATGGCCAATTACAGCATTGATGGGTCCGTACTAAAACCTTACCTGCCCTGTTATACCGAGCTGGATACATACAATGGTGTGCACTATGTAAGCCTCGTCGGTTTTTTATTCACCAATACCAGAGTAGGTGGCATCTCCTTTCCTTTTCACACTACTTTTGAAGAAGTGAACCTGCGGTTTTATGTGCGCTATAAAGAGGCAGGCATATGGAAGCGCGGTGTAGTGTTTATGAAGGAAATTGTGCCGCGGCGCATGATCACTTTTGTGGCCAACACGGTGTATAAAGAAAAATACGCCACCCACCCGATGAAGCATGTTTGGGAAATTTCAGGTGACGATCTAAAAGTAGAATATTACTGGAAAGTGGGCCGCCATTGGAATTATTTAAAAGCCATTGCAGACAAAAATCCATCTCCATTAATAGCAGGTTCCGAAGAAGAATTTATTACCGAACACTACTGGGGTTACACGCATGTAAACAAAACCTGCACCGGCGTATACGAAGTGGCGCATCCACAGTGGAACATCCATGCTGTAAAAAACTTTGATGTAGCCTGCAGCACCGCAGAACTCTACGGGCCTCAGTTTGAAGAAGCACTCGCCGCGCCGCCGCGCTCCGTGTTTTTAGCCGAAGGTTCGCCCATTAGCGTATTAAAAGGTGGCCGGATTTATAGTTGACCAATAAGTTTGATTTCTATTTCTGCTTTAACTTCAAGGCATGCAAAAACGTCTCTTTTTCCTTTTAATACTTGTTTTGCCTTTATGCACATTTGCGCAAAAAAAGGGGGCTTCAAAAGCAGGTGCAGTTTATTATCCCGAAGCTAATATCTGGCAGCAGCGCGCCCCCCTAAGCATGGGCTGGGATACGGCGCTGCTTTCAAAAGCCATTCGTTTTGCCATAGAAAAAGAAAGTAAGTCGCCGCGAAATTTAGAAACCGCTCATTTTATGACCTTTGGCAAGGAACCCTACGGCGACCCGGTAGGGCCATTTGCCGAGCGTGGCGCACCTACCGGCATTATTGTACACAAAGGCTACATTGTGGCGCAGTGGGGCGAGCCCGAAAGTGTGGATATGACCTTTAGCGTTACCAAAAGTTTCCTGTCAACTGTAGTTGGCCTGGCGGTAGATAAAGGTTTGATCCGTTCGGTAAAGGATACGGTATATAAATACGTTCCACCAATTGAGGTATACAATCCGTCTTTGGTATACAAAGCACCGGAAGATTTTGGCAAGCAAGAATTATTAACGCCATTTGAAACGGTGCACAATAAAACCATTACCTGGGATGCGCTGCTGCGCCAGACCAGCGATTGGGAAGGCACTTTATGGGGCAAACCGGACTGGGCCGACCGTCCTGATGCTAATACAGCCAACTGGTTAAATCGTCAACGGAAACAACAAGGCACTGCCTACGAGTACAACGATGTGCGTGTAAATGCATTGGCGCTGGCGGCCACATCAGTTTGGCGCAAGCCATTGCCGCAGGTGCTAAAAGAGGCCATTATGGATAAAATTGGCGCCTCCAATACCTGGCGCTGGATGGGCTACCGCAATAGCTGGATTGTGCTGGATGGTGCGCCTGTACAAAGTGTAAGCGGTGGCGGCCATTGGGGTGGCGGTATGTTCATTAATGCGTTTGACATGGCGAGGTT
Organism: uncultured bacterium; assembly: GCA_965363375.1. Classification (GTDB taxonomy): domain Bacteria; phylum Bacteroidota; class Bacteroidia; order Chitinophagales; family Chitinophagaceae; genus Flavisolibacter. The sequence continues at coordinate 9,253 of CBDTUH010000006.1, read as the reverse complement.
TGGGCTGCTTACCCTTCGCAAAGGGGTATGGAATGGTGAGCAACTTCTTTCGCAGCAATGGATACAGCAAGCTACCACGCCAACAACAGCGCAACCTTCTTATGGTTACATGAATTTCTTTTTAAATGGCGATAAAAAGTTTTTACCCTCCGCTCCCACTTCTGCTTTTGTGCATGTAGGCAACGGCACCAATGCTATTTATGTAGATACGGAAAATGATCTGGTGATTGTAGTGCGGTGGATTGAGAATGCAGCATTGGATGGGTTTATAAATCAGACCTTGCAAGCATTGAAATAACTTCTGTTTTTCCTTTTAAAAAACCTTATCCTTTTTGCTGAAATATTTGCTGCAGTAGTTGATAAAGTTCCGGGTGGTCTGTTTGCAGCAGGTCGGGTCGTTTGAAAAAATACTCTGATGCCACGGCAAAAAATTCAGCCTTGTTGGTAGCGCCGTACGGATGTATAACGGATTGCCCCTGCTCTATCTTTTCTATTTCCTTTTGCATCAGCTGCAGCCAGGGCAGCACGTATTGTTTGTCCATGATGTTTTCGGGCAGGCCGTCAGTGGCGCCATCGGTTTTATCTATCAGGTGTACAAACTCGTGAATGCCGGTGTGTCTGCTGCTGTCTGCATAAAAAAAACCGGCGCGCAGGTCTGTTTGCGATAGCATCATTTGGTTGTGCAGCACACCCCAGCCTACCATGCCGCCGTAGCTTTCACCATCATAGCCGGTAGATGATAACGTATCGTCAAACGCAGCAGGATACAGCAGCACCTCGTTCAGGTTGGGGTATTCCCAGTTCTTAAAACCAAAAATGGGAATAATGGCGCTGGCGGCAATAAACACCCGATCCATATCATCCACCACAGTACCCACGCCGGTAATGCGCACCTTCGATAAAAACTGCTGCATGCGTTGCTCAAAAAGGCGCTTGTCATCGTTATACAAAGCATTATAAAAGCCTACAAACTGCTGCAGTATAGAGCGGTAATGTTCGGGCAGGGCAAAAGGCTTCAACCTTCTTTCCGAGCCATAATACAGCAACAGAAAAACGGCCACAAAAACAAAAACGAATATAATTCCTACAGTTAACGACATAGTAATGCTGCAAGTAAAGAATAAATATTGATGTACCCTTTTTTACCAACGCAACAAAAGCGGCACCAATCTAGCAGCAATACTACTTTTGCAAATAAACTTAAGCATTGGCAATAGAACACCATACCATTATTATTATTGGCGGCGGACCCATTGGACTTGCCTGCGCATTGGAAGCTAAAAAATGCGGACTGAATTATTTGATATTGGAAAAAGGTACGCTGGTCAACTCGCTATACAACTACCCGCTTAACATGACCTTTTTTTCCACTTCGGAGCGGCTGGAAATTGGTAGCGTACCTTTTGTTACCAACAACCCCAAACCTACCCGCAGCGAAGCGCTGGAATATTACCGCCGCGTTACAAAAGATCATCAACTTCTTATCAAATTATTTGAAGAAGTACAAACCGTTCAAAAGGAAAACGAGACGTTTTTGGTGAATACAAATAAGTCGCACTACACAGCCGATTTCATCATTATTGCTACCGGCTTTTATGATATTCCCTATTTACTAAATGTACCCGGCGAAGACCTGCCTAAAGTAAAGCATTACTACAAAGACCCGCATTTTTATGCCTTTCAAAAAGTGTTGGTGGTGGGCGCCATGAATTCGGCAGTGGATGCCGCGCTGGAAACCTGGCGAAAAGGTGCCGAAGTAACCATGGTGGTACGAAAAGAACAGATTGGCGAGCGGGTTAAATATTGGGTGCGCCCCGATATTGACAACCGCATTCAGGAAGGCTCCATCAAAGCATACTTTAATTCAAGCATTGCTGCCATCCGCGAAAAAGAAGTGGACATACAAACGCCTGATGGTTTGGTAACCATTGAAAACGACTGGGTGCTGGCGCTTACAGGCTATCAGCCCAACCTGACTTTTCTGCAAAAAGCAGGCATTGAGTTAAGTGATGATGCACAAAAAAAACCTGCCTATGACGATGAAACGCACGAAACAAATGTGCGCAACATGTACTTGGCAGGTGTGATATGCGGTGGTATGAACACGCATAAATTATTTATAGAAAACTCAAGGGTGCATGCCGAAAAAATAATGCTTTCCATTAGGGCAAAACAAAGACAGCAACAGGAAAAACCCCTGTCCTAAACCCTTCAGCTATTTGGTAGTTCAGTATTTTTTACTGCTGCTCCACCTTAGTGGTAACCAGCGACAATTTGCTAAAATCGGTACCGCTGAATATTTTCGCCAGGTTGATGTTGCCTGATTTGTGCCACTCGGCCAGGTGCGTTTGGGTTACAATGCGCCAGAAATTCTTGGCTTTCAAGTCGTCGTAATCTCTTCCTTTAACAATAAGACCGCGGATCGGGTCTCTTTTTTTAAATTCAAAGCGGATGGCTTTGTTTTGAGGGATGGTTTCGTTTGCTAAAAACTTTTCAATTTGCTCTACTGTCATAATTGGCCTAAGATAAGGGTTAAAGGTATATGCAAAAGTTAAAATCAGCTAAATCGTCTTTTGCAGCTTTTGTTTAAACTTCAGCGGTTGTTAAAACGTCTTATTTTCCTTTTAAATAAGCAGTGTATGACCTCCATACACATTAGCATTACAACCTATTCAAAAAGAACTCTATTTACAAGGTAAACTATTAAAAGGAAAAACAGACGTTTTTAACACTGATTCTGTTGCCAAAACAACAGCCCTATTCTTTTCATTTTATCAACCATTTATTTGCCAAAAGGAAAAAGAGACGTTTGGTTTAAAGTTCAAACAGCACCGGCGGATTCACCAGTTCGTAAGATTCGTTGAGTACGGTAGCATTAATGAATTTGGTGTCGCCCTTTTTTGCTACGCCGTAGCTTTCGTGTATGTGACCAAAAAGATGCACTTTAGGTTTTAGTGCTTCCACCCTTTTCCGCAGGTCTTTATCGCCCGTGTGCGCTCCATTGATAACCGTATCCAGCAGGCCATAAGGCGGTCCGTGTGTAATAAGTACGTCCGTATGGGCTGGTATCATTTGCCAGTGTCGGTTAATGGCGGCGCCGCGCGGACGGTTAAAAGCCCAGTTGTAATACCAGGGTGTAACCGGCGATCCCCATACATTGACTTTATTAATGGTAATGCCGCTGTCATTCAGGTAAATTACATCTTTAGGTAGCAGCTCCTGCATAGCAGCGTTTGATATTTTTTCGAAATAAAAATCGTGGTTACCGGCAATAAAAATTTTGTAGGTATAGTTCTGTTTGCCAAACCAATCCAAAAAATCCATTACTTCCCAGCGCTCGCCTTTGTAAGTGACATCGCCGGCGTGCACCAGCACATCGCCTTTGGGCAGTTTCAGGCTTTTGTGCCTGCAATGGGTATCCGATATGGCTACAAATTTCAACTTACTGTTTCTTTAATAGATTGTGGTTTCAACTTATGGAAAAAGCCGCCTGTGCAGGCAGCTTTTATCATTTTAAAAATAATTCTGTAATTAACGTTTGGTGCTGTGGTCGCGGTTGCTTGACTGGTCCTGCTGCGATTGTTGCGGTTGCGATGCTTTTCCGCCTTCCGCATGCTTGTTGTGATTAGAAGCCTTTTGTTTTTCCGCACCTTTCATGGACTGATTGCTCTGGTTGCTGGCGCCACGTCCGGCACTGCCACTTTTGTTATTGTCTCCTCTTCCTGACATGGTATAAAAATTTAATCGTGAATAATAAGATTCTCTTCTTTAATTGCAGTTATTATGCCATTATAACCCAACTATGCAAAAGCTTTTTACTAAATATTTTTTTATACCCGTACTATTATCCTCAACGGCACTTTCTGTAAAGGCGCAACAGGCAGATACATTACCTGTCATTCAGCTGGATTCGGTAGTGGTAAAAGCCTTTGAGCAAAACCGGGGCTGGAAAGAAGTGTCCGCGGCGGTAAGTTATATAGGTCCGGCCACCCTGCAGCGCTTTACACCTGTATCTGTTGTATCCGCCATCAATACTGCGCCCGGATTAAGAATGGAAGAACGCTCACCGGGTTCCTATCGTTTTAATATTCGTGGCTCTTCGCTGCGGTCGCCATTTGGTGTGCGCAATGTAAAAGTATATTACAACGATATTCCCTTTACCGATCCTGGTGGACAAACTTACCTGAACAATTTAGGTTCTTACAATTACGGATCGGTAGAAGTGATAAAAGGACCCGGCAGCAGCCTGTATGGCGCAGGAACTGGCGGCGTGCTGTTAATAGAAGGTTTGCAAAGAGCATCCAACAGCTCTTATATTGCTGAATATACATTAGGCTCTTTTGGATTGAACCAGTTTTATGCGGCTGCTAACATGGTCAATCAAAATAACCAAAATCAAATTTCTTTTCAACATCAACAGAGTGATAGTTATCGGCAGCATAGTGAACTCAAAAGAAGTGTTGCCAGCTGGAATGGACGTTTTGTGTTGGATGAAAATAAGACCTTACAAACCACCATTCTTTTCAGCGATTTATATTACCAAACACCGGGTGCCTTAACGCTGGCAGAATTCAATGCCGATCCAAAAAGCTTCAGGCCGGCAGGCGGCGCTTTTCCATCAGCGGCGGCGGCAAAAGCAGCTATTTATCAAAAAATGTTTGTAGCAGGCGCTAGCTATTCACAGACGCTTACAGAAAAATTGCAAAATAAAACCGTGGCCTATGGCGCTTTTACCCAACTGAAAAATCCGGCCATTCGCAACTACGGAATTGTGAATGAACCCCACGCCGGCGTCCGCACTTTATTTACTTACCAACAAAACTTTGCCCAGGCAAGGTTGAAGCTGGATGCAGGGGCTGAATGGCAGCAGGGAATTTCAACAGTCAATATTCATCAAAACAACTTAGGCAACCCTGACAGTTTGCAAACCGCTGATGACATAACCAACCGCCAGGGTTTTGTATTTGCGCAGGCAGCAATTGATTACAAAAGATGGTTGCTTACGGCAGGCGCCAGCATTAACAGCATGAAGGGAAAATTTCAGCGCTGGCAGCCACAGCCGCTGCCTTTTGCCACCCGCCGATTTAATAATGAAATTGCTCCACGCTTTGCACTTATGTATCGGCTTCCGCAATGGAACGTTTACAGCAGTGTGAGCAAAGGTTTTTCGCCACCTACAACTACGGAATTGTTGCCAACAGGCAGCGCCATTAATCTCGGCCTCGATCCCGAAGTGGGCTGGAACTACGATGCCGGCGTAAAAGGTATCTTCTTTAACCGGCTTTCTGTTGATGCCAATGCATTTCTTTTCTTTTTGCAAAACACCATAGTGCAGCGGCGCGATGCAGGCGGCGGCGAAATGTACATCAACGCCGGAAAAACCAAGCAATATGGTGTAGAAACATCACTGAATTATGCGCTGGGTTCACATTCTTTTTTAACAAAAAGCAACATCTGGCTAAGCCATACCTGGCACCAGTTTCATTATGTAGATTTTAAACAGGTAACCAATGATTATTCGGGAAATTTTTTGCCGGGCGTAGCGCCGCATACTGTTGCAGCCGGTTTTGACTTTTCTTTTTTGAAAAACTTTTCAGGTGCTGTTACTTATTATTATAGCGATGAAGTGCCCTTGAATGATGCCAATACTTCCTTTGCTGATGCGTATCATTTATTAGGAGGAAAATTAAGCTGGCAACAATACCTGGGTAATCATTTGCAGCTTCGCATTTCTGCCGGTGCCGATAACTTGCTGAATCAGTCGTATAGCCTTGGCAATGACGTAAATGGTTTTGGCGGCCGATATTACAATGCTGCGATAGGACGTAATTATTTTGTAACAGTTGGTATAGGTTGGCAATAATTTTTAAAAGGGAAAAAAGACGTTTTAAGTTTAGTTGATCAGTTAATAGGTTGATAAGTTGATTGGAAGTTAAAAGGGAAAAGAGACGTTTTACTATTTGGCGATATTTAAAAATATAAATAACTCTTTGCGAAATCCTGTATTTATTAATCTGCGAAGTCTGCGATATAAAAGGAAAAAGAGACGTTTTTATTTCATCTATTTTTCCTGGTGAAAAATATTTTAAAAAGGAAAATCAGTCGTTTTTGATGCCGATAAAATTTCAATATCGCTTCCAGGCTTTCAGGTATTTGGAAATATCGCGCAGGTCGTTTTTGGATATTTCGGTTTTATTAAACCCCGGCATCACTCCCAGGCCGTGGCGCATTTGAAAGCGTTTGATAAACTGCGGTGCAGGATTGGCATTAATGGAAGGTCCCAGGCCTGCCTCGCCGCCGGGATGGCATTTCTGACAATGTAACATATACACCTTTTCGCCATTGACAACCCGTTCATTGGATGGCGTAAAAAATTTTTCTTTTACCGGCTCGCTTTTTCGCATGGCACATTGCGTGAGCAACATAACAAAGCCAAATAACAAAATGGTTCTTATTAATATTTTAAGTAGCATCAGTTACCTCCTCTTGTTATTTTCCAAATTACTCCGGTTCCTTTTTGTGGCTGCGGCCCAGCTTTTGTAACAGGCATTACCCCAAAATCAATAATGTAAAGCGCATCACCTGCTGGGTTGAATTTTACAGCCAATGGTCGCTCCAGCCCACCCTTTTTCAACCAACTGGCAGGGCCGGTACGCTTACCTTTATTCACCGCAAAATCACGTACCACGCCGTTTGATACATTTACCCGCACTACTTTAAAGCCAACCGGTGACAGTACTTTGCCTACATTAGGCGCCATATCGCCTAGTTGCGCTACAAACGCTTCTCCCATAAATCCAAACGCATCGCTGCGCGAAAAATCAAAACCATTGGCAGACGAGTGAACCCCAAAAATGGCAGTAGGCGCCGGCGGCGTATTGGGATGCTGCTGCAGCAAACGTCTTACCTTGCTTTCACCGGGCGATTTAAATTCCTCATCATCCCAAATAGGTTTGCCTGCCGAAAAATCAGGGAATCCATACCACATATCCTGCTTTATTTCCCACATCACATCGCCACTGCCCCACACGGGTCGGCTGCCTCTTTCGTCAAAAGCATTTTCTGTAACATACAGTTTTCCATCGGGTGCTAAAGCCAAACCATAAGGATTACGCAGTCCCCAGGCTACCAGTTCTACCGCGCCACCGCTCAATGGCATGCGCAGTACGGAACCGCCACAGGGTAGCGCTCCTTTTACCACCTGCCCGGCAGATGACGAAGTGCCATAAGGCATAAAGGCACCGGTAACAGCCTCATCGCCTTTTTGTTCTGTCAATACATTATCGGTTGTATAATTAATGCCGCTAAGAATAATGTCTTTACAGGGTATATCGTAAAAACCTGGCTTGCGCTTGAGCCAACCAAATTCCGCATTATCATTTCCCACTACGCCGCTGTTGGTAGCGGTGCCAATGGCAAAATAAATGTAGCCATCTTTAATAACAGGTCCGTTGGTATGATGATCGCCCAAGCTGGGCAGGTCGGAAATAAGAGCTGTAGTGGTTCCATCTTTGCCAATACGCAAAATGCGGCCGCCGTCGGACTGGCCACCTTCTGCTACATAAAAAGCACCATCGTGCCAGGTAATGCCGTTCCATGGACCATTTTGCGGGCCGGTGGCCACTACGGTTGTACTTCCATTTTCTTCTACACGCAACAGCCGCGGACGCTCCCACACCTCACCATAGGCATAGCCGGTTTCTATTACATAAAGTTTTCCTTCATCGTCAAACGCAGCACCGCTGGGAAACGTAAGGCCGCTGGCTACAGCTTCAATCTTATAACCAGGCGGCAGGGCCACATCTGTTGCATTGATGGTGCGCGGTGCCATGGTTTGTACCTGTGCGCCACCGTTGGAGGCCCGCATGCGGTAGCAACCTGTTTGCAGAATAATCAAAATAAATAAAAGGAAAAAGAGACGTTTTTGCAGCATAAGAAGGCTTTACACCATGCAAAGCACAAAAAGGCATGCCACGAATTTACTTGATGATAACGCTGCCGAGCTTTTTTGAGTTCCATCAATTATATATTGGGAAAAAGCATATTAATAAAATATAATGTCTTTGATTAATTCTTATAAACTGTTTTTGTTCGTTTTGTTATTTCCTTTTGCAACTCCTTAATATGCATTTGTATCAAAATTCGGGTTTTCATATTTTCATACTGAGGAGATGTAGGATCAGAGAGTTCTTTTTCAGACGGATTAACATTTTCGAATTCAAGGGTATTCATCTTTAAAAGTCTTTCTAATTTTTTCATTTTTAGATAAATTATTGCTAACTCAACTTCATCGTGAGTTCGATCTTTTTGAATTTCTAAATAATTTGAAAGTTTATTTTCATTACCAGGCCTAATTGTAAACATAAACTCCTCATAAGATTGCTCCGTTAAGGATTTCTGATAACCACTTGCTTTATGGAAATCACTCCATCTTTGGCTCAATTCAAACGGAAAATGCAGCAGGGATACCGCCAGCGCGCTCAATTGCGGATCGGGGTGGTAAATAAAAAAGTTGCGGTCGGCGCGGCTGCCGTTTTCTTTAAAAGCATGAATCAGCTTCAGTACTTCCGCATTTTCTATCAGGTCTTCTTCGGGCAGTTCGGCCAGCACGTGGTCGGCAACTTTTTGCGCTTCGTCCCAAGGTTTGGTGCCGTGTTCTATCAACACACGCGCTATTTCGCGCTCCTGCAGGTCGTCTTTATGCAGCAGTTCAAATGTAAAATCATTAAAGCCGCTGTCTTCCGCCTGCCGTGCGTTTTCTTCAAACACCTTGGCTTCGTCAAAAGGCAGTTTCTTTTCTACTAGTGCCAGGCGGTTGCGGATAAATTTGTTGACCAGAGCGGTTAAACCTGCTTCTTCAATATTCAATAACTGCGAACTTTGACGTATGTAATCCTGCTGGCGTGTAAAGTCTTCTGTTTTATCAATTTTAGAAATGGTTTCCGCTACGGTGTTCACCACTTCTGCTTTTTTATTCGGGTTGCCTTCCGCATCTTTCAGCGACACTTCCAGCTGAAAAAGAATAAAATCCTTTTTGTTCTTGTCAACAAATTCTTTGAAAGCTTCAGCGCCTATTCTTTTTACATAACTGTCGGGGTCTTCGCCATCGGGCACCAGCACCAGCTTTACCTGCAGGCTTTCTTCCAGCGCAAGGTCCAATCCGCGTAGCGCCGCTTTTACACCGGCCGCATCGCCATCATAAACAATCGTAAGGTTGTTGGTGTATTTTTTTATCAGCCGCAATTGGTCAATT
>CBDTUH010000005.1:0-29815 GCA_965363375.1 uncultured bacterium | reverse complement strand
CATCATCAGCGCACCCTGTATCACATCGCTATGGCCACCTAGGTATTTGGTGGCAGAGTGCATTACCATATCGGCGCCCATATCCAGCGGGTTTTGCAGGTAGGGCGAGGCAAAGGTATTGTCCACACACAGCAGCAGGTTGTGCTTTTTGGCTATGGAGGCCACAGCGCCAATATCGGTAATGTTCATCAGCGGGTTGGTGGGCGTTTCTATCCACAGCAGCTTTGTTTTTTTGTTTACATACTGCTCAATATTACTTGCATCGCGCAGGTCGATGTAGTGAAACTTGATGCCCCACTTTTCAAATATTTTGGTGAACAGGCGGTAGGTGCCGCCATACATATCGTTGCCGGTAATCACTTCGTCGCCAGGTGCCAGCAGTCGTATCACCGCATCGGTAGCGGCTACGCCGCTGCTAAAGGCCAGGCCATATTTGCCGTTTTCTATTTGGGCGTAGGCTTCTTCCAGTGCTTTGCGGGTGGGGTTTTGCGAGCGGGCGTATTCAAAGCCTTTGTGCTGGCCGGGCGCGGCCTGCACGTAAGTTGAGGTTTGGTAAATAGGCGTCATAATAGCGCCGGTGCTAGGGTCGGGCTCGGCGCCGGCGTGTATAAACTTTGTTCCGATCTTCATAGCTTCTTATTTTTAAAGGAATGAAGATACCTAAAAGTTAGTGCCGAAATAAATACGAAGCGGTCCAGCAGCGCCAGTCAAAGGCATCGGTTGAATTTGCGCTGTGTGGTTGGTAATGCTGCTGGGCTTTAGCAGAAAGTATGCCTTGCTCTACCAATATCTTTTTACTTGAAATTATTCTTTCTTTGATGGCAGGATTATGCATCCATTTTAGTTGTGGCGGTTCAAAGCCTACTTTATCTTTTCGCCATACAATTTCTTTCGGCAATTCATCTTCCATGCTTTTGCGGAGCAACCATTTGGTCCAACCTTTATGTATTTTATAATTTGGCGGCAGCGTAAATAAAAATTCTACCATTTGATGGTTTAAAAAAGGAAGCCGAACTTCTACACCGTGCGCCATGCTGTTGCGATCTGCCATGCGCAACAGGTCTTCCAGACCGTTAACAAATGTATTGTAAAACAAGGTGCCGTTCAGGTCAGGATATGTGGGCAAACTGTAGTATAAGCTTTTTTTATAAGATCGGGCAAAATTAGCATCGAAGCCCGGTAGCTTTGCCGCGTTTTTTGCTTTACCAGTCTGCAACATGGCTGCCGCAAACTCCGGAAAAAGGGCTGCCATTTTATTTTTAATGGTAAAAGGTTCTTGTACACCCAAACGCCTGGCTGCTTTAAGTTCTCCGCTCTTGCTTAATGTCTTTTGCCGGTACAGTTCCTGCCAGTACCATTTGTAATATTTATGATAACCTGCCAGTATTTCATCGGCGCCCTGCCCATCTAACAAAACAGTTACACCATTTGCTTTAGCCGCTTCATACACCTTGTATTGCGCCAGCGAACTGGCCGAACCCACAGGTTCTTCCTGATGGTACATCAGCTCGTCCATTTGTTGTAATAGGTCGCCTTCGGTAACAGTTACTATTATATGCTGTAAGCAGAATTTTTCAGCTACCCTTGCTGCTTGCTCTCGTTCGTCTTTATCAAAATGCGGAAAGGCAGCCGTGAAGCATTTATGCGAATACTGACCTGTTTCCTTTTGCGCAGCGCAAAGTGCCACAATGGTCGAACTATCGAGTCCGCCACTAAGGCTAGTGCCTATAGCAACATCACTGCGCAGGCGCTTTCTTACGGATTCAGTCAGCATCTGTTTAAACTGTTCAATGGCTTCAGCTTCTGAAACGTCTGACCTTTCTTTTAGCTCTGGCTGCCAGTATTTTTCCAACACCCTGATATTACCCGCCAGATCATATTCCAAAAAAGAAGCGGCCGGCAGTTTAAAAATAAACTGGTAAAAGGTTTCCTCGGGATTGCCAGGGTTGGCGGTATAACCAACGGTGAAAAAATTGTAGAGCATAGCCCGATTTACATCTGTTGGCGCACCAGCCTTCCAAAGCGCTTTCATTTCTGATGCAAACAGCAATTTTTCATTATCTAAATAATAAAAGAAAGGTTTTTCGCCAAAGCGGTCGCGGGCAGCAAACAGCTTTTGTTCCACTTCATCCCAAATGGCAAAAGCAAATGCACCATCAAAGTGGTGCACGCAATCTTTACCATAAGCCTGGTAGGCAGCGGCTACTACTTCTGTGTCTGATTCGGTGTTAAATGAAAATCCTTTGGCTTTCAAGCTTTTTTTCAGCTCGAGGTAATTATATATCTCACCATTGTAGATAATGACATAACGCTCTGCATATTGAAATGGCTGGTGAGAACAACTGCGGGTGTCAATTATTGAAAGCCGCTGATGCGCAAAAGCTACTTTTTTATGGCCGCTTATCCAATTGGCATTATGATTGGGACCACGGTGATGTATACTGTCGGAAGCCCGCAACAACTGCCTTTCGTTGATGCGACCTTTTTTCATTACTACGCCGACAATACCACACATATTAAAATTTTAAAATTGAACAGGCAGCCTTGCCACCACATCGTCCCAGGCCATCAGCAGGTTGGCACCTGAAGCTGCAGGTTCAAAAATCATGGTAAAATATTCAATTGTAACAGGAGTTGCCTCAACCGGAACGGTAAAGCGAAACTGATCGTTTTTAGGGTCCTGTTTGAGCCCCCAGCTATAAATATTGCTGTTGAGCACAATGGTCCACTCCTTTTCCTGCGGTATGGTATACATTACATAGCGGCCCTTAGGCACTGTTTTACCTTGCATGGTGGCATTCTTAAAAAACTCTATCTCTGTAGCCTCGTTGGCACCCAGGCGCCAGGGCTCACCATACTTTAGAAGCGCACCAAATATTTTGCGGTTCTGCCGGTGCGGACGGCTGTAAATAACGCGCGCCAGCGGCTGCCCGCCCCCCTGCTGCTGCATGCGCCTCACCGGGTAATCGGCCGGGAAATAAGCAATATCTACCGGTGAAATATCAATCGGCGCATAAGGGTTAGAAACTTCCTGTTTAATAAGACCCGAATCGTGGCGAATGGTAATGGGTGTGGCTGTTTGGGGTTGGTTACTTTCCCGTACCTCCTGGCTGTTGCAGGCAGCCAGAAAAAATAAAAAAGCAGTCAGCGGCAAAAACTTCATGCTGAAAATTAAATATTTAAAAGCGTTCGTAAGCGTTTTTATAGGGTTGTGACAAAAGGAAAAAGAGACGTTTACCGTTCCTTCGCCTATGCGGCCTTTATTGCACGACAATTGGCATTGCCACTTTCACCTTATCCCACTGCACCACCAGGTCCAGGTCGGCCCCTCTTTTTTCAAAAGAAAGCGCAAAGGCATCTACCACCTGCTCCAGCGGCTGCACCGGCACGGTCAGGCGCGCCACATCCTTTTTTTCGTTGTAGTTAAACGAGCCCCAGGTATCGGTTTCCTTATTCAATATCATGGTCCACTCCGTAGGGTTGATGAGGGCATAAAGCGTGTAGCGGCCCTTGGGCACTTTTTTACCACCAACTTTTACATCTTTAAAAAACTCTACTTCCGTAGCCTCGTTGGCACCCATGCGCCACACCTTTCCATACTCTATCAGCTCGCCAAAAATGGTGCGGTTGGCTGTTTGCGGGCGGCTGTAGATGGCGCGTACCACGGGCGGCGTGCTTACTTTTTCCTGTATTTTAAGTATAGGGTAATTGGCCGGGTAATATACCATGTCCATAGGCGATTTGTCCAGCGAGGGTACGCCGCTAAAGCTGGTTTGAGCCGATGCAAAGGTGGTGGCTGCCACCAGTAAGGCCAAAAGGGTGAGCCGCTTCATACAATAGGGTTTTTTTAGTGCGCAAAAATAGGAATTCAGCTTTTGGTAACGTTACCGTTTATCCCGGCAGCTGCTCAAACTGTTCTTTTGCAAACAATTTAACGTCCGTCATAAAAGAAACGTACAAGCTGTTTAAAAGATTGTAATGCTGCTCAAACAGTTGCATGGCAGTGCTGCTTTCGGCCATGTAGGCGGCGCGGCGCGCCAGGCCACGCAGGCTTTTTTCGATGCCCGGCCGGGTGTGATAGTGGTACAGCCAGTTTTCGCTTTTCATATACAATAGCATTTGGGCAAAAGGCGGCGGCAGGTGCAGGGCATTTTTTTCCAGGGTGTTGTATACCTGCTGGGTAAAGTGGTGCAGGCTTTCGGGTGTAAAAATGGTTTCATCGCTGGCCAGGAAATGATCGTACAACACATCCATAATGGGGCCGCTGTACAGCCGGTAGTGCGGCCGAAAGATTTCCATGGCTTGTTTAGTAGCCCAATGCACATCGGTAAAGGCATCAATGTCGCGGTGCAGGGCAATACCTTTTTGAATACCGGGTGGAAAATGGAACTTGGCCTTGCCTTTTACAAAGTCCGAAATCATGTTGCCGGTTAAAACCTGCGGATGACCAAAGGAAAGGTATGCATGCGCTAAAAAATTCATTACTCCACTGCAAACCTACGTATTGCCTATCACAGATTTCGCAGATTTAGAATACAGGATTTGGCGGATGGGTCATTTAAACTCAGGAAGATATCCGAAAATCAAAACGTCTCTTTTTCCTTTTGGCCTTTCATACAAAGGCGCAAAGCGTAAAGATCTCTTTTTCTCATCTTACTCTTTCCATCTCTTAGCTGCAAAACGTCTCGCCTTCCTTTTAAATTTTCTCCTGTTTTTCAGATTTTAATTTCACTTCAATCCTATTTAACAAAACATTTATCTCTTCTTCACCAACACTTGCTGTAATCATCAACCAATAAAATCAGCAGTAAAAAATGATGTTTAATAAAACAATCTTCTGCAAACGTCTCACCTTCCTTTTACTACCAACTGTGATTTTTTACCAATGAAACCTGCATTGTGAATGATGAAGCGCGCTTACCCGATTTTGAAATTTCAATCATCAAAAAAAGTGATGCCCTGTTTTGCCAAAACCATTGCTGCGTCTGCATTTGCCGTTTTGCATTTTATTAAGTTAAAGGGCTTAACAGCAAGCACCATTCTTCCCTTTTGGTTTGACGCAGGGTGTAACCAAATCTACCTTTACACCGTCACATAGATACAAAACCAAAACAAATAACATTTAAAATAACCATCATGAAACCATTATTAATTGCACTTACCTTTTTGGCTTCGCTGTTTGCACAGCCCATATTTGCCAACGACATTGAAGTAAAACCTTCTGTTTTAAAAACCTTCAACAAAACATTTACCACTGCAAAACATGTAGCGTGGACCATTACCGAAAACCTGTACAAAGCACGCTTTGAACTGAGCGGACAAATAGTTACCGCTTACTACAGCACAGACGGCCGCCAGCTTGCTGTTGCGCGCAACATTACATCGCACCAGCTGCCGCTGACCCTGCAAACTGCTATGAAAAAAGAGTATGCTACCCATTGGATCACCGACCTGTTTGAACTGACCAACGATGAAGGCACCACTTATTATGTAACCCTTGAAACCGCCGACACCAAGGTAGTGCTGCAGTCAGCCTCTACCACAGCATGGCATGTATACCAAAAAACCCAGCAGCGCTAGGCTTTACTTACATGTGTTTTATGCAAACCCGCAGGCCCCGCCTGTGGGTTTTATTTTGCCGTAATCACCTAATTTTGCACACTTAACTTAATGAACATGAATAAAGGTCCTGTATCGCAATTTATACAACACCACTATCGCCACTTTAACGCGGCGGCTCTGGTGGATGCGGCAAAAGGTTATGAGACTCATTTGGCAGAAGGAGGTAAAATGATGGTAACGCTGGCCGGCGCTATGAGCACCGCGGAGCTGGGCATATCGCTGGCTGAAATGATTCGCCAGGATAAAATTCACTCTATCAGCTGCACTGGCGCCAACCTGGAAGAAGATATTATGAACCTGGTGGCCCACAACCACTACGAGCGCATACCCAACTGGAGAGATTTAACACCGCAACAAGAGTGGGATTTGCTGGAGCGCGGCTTGAACCGTGTAACCGATACCTGCATTCCTGAAGAAGAAGCGTTCCGCACCATTCAAAAGCACATACATCAAATTTGGAAAGATGCCGACGACAAGGGCGAACGTTATTTTCCGCACGAGTTTATGTACCAGCTGCTGAACAGCGGTGTAATGAAAGACAGTTACCAGATTGATACCAAAGACAGCTGGATGATTGCGGCCGCAGAAAAGAATTTACCAATCGTTGTTGGCGGCTGGGAAGACAGTACCATGGGTAACATTTTTGCATCGTACGTGTACAAAGGCGAAATAAAAGCCAGCACCATGAAAAGTGGTATTGAGTACATGGTGTGGCTGGCCAATTATTATAAAGACAACAGTGCGGGCAAAGGCATTGGCTTTTTCCAGATTGGTGGCGGTATTGCCGGCGATTTTCCCATTTGCGTAGTGCCCATGATGTATCAGGATCTGGAGATGCATGAAATTCCGTTCTGGAGCTATTTCTGCCAGATATCCGATTCTACTACTTCCTATGGCTCTTACTCCGGTGCGCATCCCAACGAAAAAATCACCTGGGGCAAGCTCGATATCAACACACCCAAATACATTATTGAAAGCGATGCTACCATTGTAGCGCCGCTGGTGTTTGCTTATATTTTAGGCTGGTAAAGCTTAAAAAGAAAAAGAGACGTTTTAGAGAAAATCCGGTTGCAGCAGCAGCCGGATTTTTTTTGTGCTAAAATGCAAAAGAATTGGATTAGCGTATTTCAAATTGATTAATAATAAATAATTCTTTCAATCTGTAGGTAACAGGAGCGGCTACACTACATCCTGATGTAATAACTTTTTCGCTTGTTATAGTCTTGAAGTCAAAAGAAACGCTTATATCTTTTTTCCGCAAACGCTCATCAAGGCCTTTTACTTTTACTACATTAGTGTAAGTGGTTCCATCTAAAACTAGCGTGTCGCCATATTGAGGTGTATTAGAGTTATATGTCAAATCTACCAGCCAGTAATTGCCTTCTTCGTTAACATTACAAATTTCTGTTCCGATTACATACCCTGCTACATTATTTAGTTCATAAGGTTGTTTTCTGCAAGAAATGCTTAGGGTAAGTAAAGCAATTAATATAGAAAAAATAGAAGCTGAATTCCTTTTATATGTCATTACTAAATATATAATGCTTGCTTAATGAGACTGTGTATAAAAATATCTCAACAATGCAAGAATAAGGTTTCAAAAGGAAATAGAGACGTTTTAGTTCTTAAAAAGAAAAAAGCCCAACCATAGGGTACGGCGGGCTTTTTGATCATCCATCCTTGTTTGCGTCCAAATTTAGCCGTTAAGTATCTTAGATCCGTGCAGGTATCCTCCGGCAGATGGATGGTATATAAAGAGAACGCTTCCGTTTTTAATGAGGCGGATTACCTCGTCGCTTTGGTGGCGCGGTACCGCGGGGCAGCCAAACGAGCGGCCCATGTAAGCGGCTTCTTTGCGGTGCTCGCCAATATAATCGGCGCCGTGCAGCACAATAGCGCGGGCTTCGGCTTTATCGTTGTAGCCTTTCTCCAGCCCTGCCAGGCGCAGGCTCAGGCCATGCTTGCCGTGGTAGGTGCCCTTGGTAAGGTAAAAACCCAGCGAGCTTTGCAGCGACTCTGGTATGTTTGAAAAACGCGTAGCCATATCCACACCCGTATTTTTGCCATGGGCTACATACGTGTTCATCAGCACTTTTTTATTGGCTACATCTATAATGTAAAAACGTTTTTTGCGCGACGACTGGCTAAAGTCAACCACCGTCAGCAGGTCGCTTTTGTTAACAAGGCCTTTATCCAAAAGATTCTGGTAGCCTGTGTAAGCATACTCCAGCGCGGTGTAGCCCAGGCCCATGCTTTTCAGGTTTAGTGTTTCGTATAAAGAAGCAGCCGCTGTTTTAACGTTTTCTTCTTTATTCTCCGCACTATCGGCATTGTTTTTTAAGGTAATAGTAGCAACCGAAGCGGTTGTATTGTTGATGGCGACCTTTGTGTCGGCTTTTACCAACGGCAAAAATGCAAAAGACATAAAGCCGATGGTAACAAGTGGTAAAATGGTTTTCCTCACGTTTCTAAAAGGTGTTTTTGGGGTTACTGGGTCGCCAAAGGTATAAAAATATTATCCTCACTTCTTCAGTGCAAATAAACGATAAGAAAAGTTTAGGAAAAGGGTAGAAATACGCTCTTACCATCAAACAAGGTAAGCGTATACTCTTACTGCAGAGCTTATTTTACCCTGTGGCTTTCCCGCCTTTTAGAAATAAACTCGCTGCCATAAATACGCAGCAAAAGCAGGAAAAGCGAAATGAGCAGTGGGCCAAATACGAGGCCGATGAATCCAAACAGCTGAATACCAACGATTACACCAAATACGGTTATCAGGGGATGAATGTTGCCAATGCGTTTATTGAGTATAAATCGGAACAGGTTATCTACCAGGCCAATGAGTATAAACCCCCACAGGCCCATAGCTATGCCGCGGCCCGTATGGCCTTGTGCAAACAGCATAATGGTAAGCGGCACATACACCAGCGCGGCGCCTACCACTGGCAGCATGGCCGTAATGCAGGTAGCCGCAAACCACAAAAAAGGCTCCGAAATGCCAATAATTAAGTAGCCAATCAACCCTACAAAACCCTGTATCAGCGCTATCAGCGGAATACCAATAGTATTAGACACCACCATTACATGCACTTCTTTACCTATCAGCTCCACGTTGCCATCCTTAAGCGGAATGTACTCGTACAGCGCATCTTCCATAGAACGGCCATTGACCAGCATAAAGTAAAGAATAAAGTACATACTGGCTATAAGGGTAATGGTATTTACAGTTACACCCAGCACTTTAGGCAGCAGTTGTCCCAGATGAGGTCCCAGTTCGTTAATAGCCGCAGGGTTTACAATGCGGTAGCCAATTTTTCCTTCCAGGTTAATAACAGTGCGCTTCAGGCTTTCCAGCAGTTCGGAGGAGTGCGTGACCACATAACTGATCTTACTGTACAGTATATTACCCAAAAGGCCAATGGGCACCAGTATCACAAAAAACGAAAGCAGCATCAGCACCCAGGCGGCGGTAGCCGGCTTCCAGCCTTTTTTTTCCGTGAGGTAAAACATCCGCTCGCGCATAACCACGTAAAACGTGATGGCACCCAGAAACGCCGACAGAAAGAACCGCATCTCCCGAAAAAGCACAATACCCAGGAAAAGAATGACCAGGATAAAAGCTATTTGACGAATAAGATTGGTACTAATGGTATTGTTCGGATTGCTGTTGATGCCGGTGCCCATGCTGCGTTGTTAATGAAATGGAATGTAGATGAAATATGCTAAAGTTAAACCGTAACGGTTTTCCACCTACCTTTCTTAAACAAAACAAATGCCGCGACCGTAATGGCAGTTTCCGCTACCGGAATGGCAATAAAAACACCCGTTGGGCCTAGTCCCCACACTTTGGCCAGCAGGTAGGCAAACGGAATCTGGAACAGCCAGAAACCAAAAATGTTGATGACCGTTGGCGTGCGCGTATCGCCGGCACCGTTGAACGCACTGTTGATGACCATGCCAATGCCATAAAATACATAGCCGGCACTTATGATGCGCAGGGCCCGCACAGCAAGATCGAGCACCTCTTGCTGCTTGGCAAAAACGCCCACAATGGCTTCGGCACCAAAAAGAAAGAAAAGGGATACCACCGCCATAAAAATGGCATTGTACTTAGCCGTGGTCATTACAGCGCGCTCGGCACGCGCTGCATCTTTAGCACCCAGGTTTTGCCCCACCAGCGTAGCTGCCGCATTGCTGATGCCCCAGGCCGGCAGTATAAAAAACATGACAATACGCAGCGCTGTCTGGTAGCCCGCCGAGGCTTCGCTGCCGCCGGTTTCGGCTACCAGCTTGGCCAGTACAATCCAGCTGCACGAGGCTATTACAAACTGCAGCGTTGCCGGCCAGGCCACCTGCACCAGGTTTTTAATAACGTCCCATTCACCTTTTAATTTATTAATTGACAGCTTTACCAGGCTTTTGCCATTGAATAAAAAATACAGCTGGTACAGCACGCCAATGCCGCGGCCAATGGTGGTAGCAATAGCAGCGCCCGTGAGGCCATAGCTTGGTATGGGTCCTAAACCATTAATTAAAAGCGGGCACAAAATAATGTTGGCAATATTGGCAATCCACAGGCTTTTCATAGCAATAGAAGCATCGCCTGCACCTCGAAAAATACCGTTGATAAGAAAGAGCAGCACAATAACGATGGAGCCGCCAAACATAATGCGCACGTAAGGCGTACCTATGGCAATGGTTTCCCTTTCGGCACCCATCAGCCGCAATATATCGCCCGCCCACACCACACCAGCAATGCTGATGAGCACCGTTACCAGCAGTGCCAGCCAAAGTGATTGCACAGCGGCAATAGCGGCACCGGCGCCGTTTTTTTCGCCAATGCGGCGCGCCACTACGGCGGTAGCCGCCATGCTAAGGCCAATAGCCAGCGAGTATACAATGGTAAGCACCGACTCGGTAAGACCAATGGTAGATACGGCATGCTTGCCAATTTTAGCCACAAAAAACAGGTCTACCACGGCAAACACGCTTTCCATAGCCATCTCCAGTATCATGGGTATGGCCAGCATTACCACGGCGCGGCGCATGCTGCCCGAGGTGTAATCGTGCTCCTCGCCACGAAGGGCTTGCAAAAACACAGAAAAATAACCGGATAATTTATTGGTAGAAACAGACTTGAGCATGACTATGATTGGTTTATAAAAGAGATGAAAAGCATTTGAGAAAATGCTGTGTACTGCGGGCTTACTTTTTATCCTCTTTTATAAAAAGAGGATGCATCAGAAAATCATAGTCCAAAAAATTTGAGAGAGTGAAATTAGAAATTTTTGCCATTGATCAGAAATAAAATTGTGCGAAACGGCTATATGTGCGCATCAATTGCGGCAAGCTGCTTTTTATTTGCAGAAAAAAGGGAATGAATTGAAAGCGGCAAAACGTCTTATTTTCCTTTTGTGAGTGGTGAATAGTGTTACAGAACGTACAAGAGTGCGACGCAACAAATGTTAAATAGATTTACAAAAGTTGGAAACCAAAAACGTCTCTATTTCCTTTTGATGCCTTCGGCAGAGCCCTCGCTACGCTCGAAATGACAAAAGAGGTCGTTTTTAAAACGTCTGCTTTTCCTTTTAAAAGTTTGGCGGCTGTTTAGGCTGACGACTGCGGACTGACGTCTGTCGACTTTTTAAAAAACCACTTTATATGCGATCAGCTGCGTAAGTATGCCTATGGCAAAACCGGCATACACTTCAATTGGGTGATGGTCGCTATTGATAAGCCGCGCCGAGCCTACCACGCCGGCTATTAAAAAAGCCACGGCCAGGTAAAAGCCAAATGAGGCCGCCGATAAAAATGCCAGCAGCAACATAAATGTAACCATAATACCTAGCGATATGGCGTGCATGCTTACCTTGATGTAGCTGTTGGCCAGCAGGCCGCCACTGGAAGCTAAAAATATAGCGAGCGTAAACATCACCAGCTCTTTGGGGAACAGCTGGTTGCGCAGCACGTACCACATCCAAAAGTAATATACACCGCAGGCGATGTAAGGAATAATGCGGTCTTTTTGTGTGCGCAGGTAAATAGAGTCGATAAAGCCGAGGCCTTTGGTGAGCAGCACCGTAGCCAGCGGAAATACCGTGTACATCACCATAAAGCGTACCAGCAGCACGCCTTTATCCCGCGCTGTAAAAGCCGGGAAAATGGGATTTACATAAATTAAAAACCAGGATATGTAAACTGGGATAAACAGCGGGTGAAACAGTATAGAAATAACCCGTGCGGCCACGCGCAAAGCCGGGTGAAAGGGCTTATCGGGCGCCGCCGCGCGGGGATGTCCATTGCCATCAACAGAAGTAGTCATCATACAAAACCTTAAAGCTCTTTGCGCAGCCGCGCTACCGGAATGTTCAGTTGCTCGCGGTACTTGGCCACCGTTCTGCGGGCAATATTATAGCCTTTTTCCTGAAGTAGCTCGGTTAATCGCTCGTCGCTTAAAGGTTTCTTTTTGTTTTCGCCTTCTATCAGGTCGCTCAGTATCTTTTTTACCTCGCGGGTGCTTACTTCTTCGCCGCTGTCGGTAGTGAGTGATTCAGAGAAAAAGAATTTAAGCCGATACGTACCAAATTCCGTTTGTACAAACTTGCTGTTGGCCACACGGCTTACGGTAGAAATATCGAGTCCTGTTTTTTCCGCAATGTCTTTTAAGATCATGGGCTTCAGGCTCGTTTCGTCGCCGGTAATAAAAAACTCGTACTGGTGCTCCATAATAGCCGTCATAGTGCTGAGCAGCGTGTGCTGCCGCTGCTTAATGGCATCTATAAACCATTTGGCGGCGTCTATTTTTTGCTTGATGAAGAGTACGGCTTCTTTCTGGCGACGATCTTTTTTAGTGCCACGGTCGTAATCTTTCAACATATCGCGGTAACCTTCCGATATGCGCAACTCGGGTGCGTTCTTGGAGTTCAGCGTCAGCTCCAGCTTGCCGGCATTATTATAAATAAAAAAGTCGGGCACCACGTAGCTTTCCGCTTTGTTTACCTCGCTTACCTGCCCGCCGGGCTTGGGGTTGAGCTTTGTAATTTGTATCATCACTTCCTTTAACTCTTCGTCGCTAAGGTTAAGGCCGCGCTGTATTTTTTCGTAATGTTTTTTTGTAAACTCATCGAAGTACTTGGTCAATGCCTGAATGGCCACATCCACTTCTTTGCCTTCTTCCTTTTGGCGCTGCAGCTGCAGCAGCAGGCACTCCTGTAGAGTACGGGCGCCTACACCGGGCGGATCAAAGTGCTGTATGCGTTTTATCAGGCCTTCTACATTTTCATCGGTGGTCATAATGTTCTGGCGAAAGGCCAGGTCATCTACAATGGCTGATGTTTCTCGGCGCAGGTAACCATCTTCATCTATTGAACCAATAATTTGTTCGGCAATACGGTAATCATCAGGCTCCAGCTTCAGCATGCCCAACTGCGCTTCCAGCACTTCGTAAAAGGAGGTTTCTACCTTATAAGGCATTACCTGCTTTTCTTCCTGGTCGCCGTAGTTTTCGTCACGCATTTTATAATCGGCAATATCGTCGTCGCCATCCTGCACATAATCGGCAATATCAATATTGTCGTAGGGGTCTTCAGGCGTTTCGGTTTCGTACTCCTCGGAGGTGCTTTCAGCAAATTCGTCTTTGTTCTCGTCAAAAGAGTCATCGTGCCCTTCTTCGGAAAGCTCGAGCGCGGGGTTTTCTTCCAGTTCCTCTTTAATACGTTCGTCCAATATAGCGGTAGGCACCTGCAGCAGCTTCATCAGCTGTATTTGCTGGGGCGATAGCTTTTGTAATAGCTTCTGTTGTAAACTCTGGTTTAGGCTCATGTACTAGGTTTCGTTATGGCGAAAAAAAAGGTCGCCTATTCATCAAAAATCGAGCCGTAAATTTACATCAAATATTACACCATGCCCCGGATAATACTTTTTGTTGTGTTAATTCTGTTTTTGGGTGTACGTAAAACTGCAGCGCAGCGCCTCGTAGCGCCGGTGGCCGACAGCAGTGCCATTTGGAGGGGTTTAACGGTTTTGCCGCAAAATTTCTACAATCAACATCTGGGGGTTTTTTGTAAAAAAGAAAGCCAGCTGCAAAAGGCTACAAAGCTGAATGTGTATTTTAGGCTGGGTTCTAAAAACTATGTGGATTATCTGGAGAAAAAGCCCAATGCTACTTTAATAAATAAGTAAGTTTTAAAAGGAAAAAGAGACGTTTTGTGGAAGTAGTCGATTGAGTTGTTTTTGTCAATTGGTAAAACGTCTGATTTTTCTTTTAAAACCTTTTGATGATTCGGTAAAAATATTTCAATTTCAAAACGTCTCTTTTTCTTTTGGCTCAATAGAATTAAAGAACGCACAAGTGTGTGACGCAAGTGGAGTTGATTAGAAATACAAAAGCTGGTTACCAAAAACGTCTCTTTTTTCTTTTAAATCTAAAATCCTTAATCGTATATCGCAATTTTCAAAACGTCTCTTTTTCCTTTTGACTTAACGTAAATAAAAAACGGTTTCAGCTTGCGCTAAAACCGCTTATAACCTATATAACTAACAAAGCTTACAATAAAACGGCAAGGCTTTTTACCACAGCGCCCAGGCGTACCGCATCGTGTATGCGCTGCTTGGCAGTGCCATGACCAATCAACGTTTTTTCGTGCGAGGTTACACACATTTCGCAACCATTAACCGCACTTACCACAAGGCTTACCAGCTCAAACAATTCTTTACCTACAACAGGGTTGGCCATAATGCTCATGCGGATGCCGGCCTGCGCGTTGTTGTAAAACTCCTCATTCATAAAATGACGGAAGCGATAATATACATTGTTGGCATTCATCAAGCTTGTGCAGCTGATTACTTCGGCTACTTCTTTATCGGTAGCACCGCTTTGCAGGGCTAATGCTTCAAAAGCTTTTTGCAGGGGCTCTACTTTTTCGTTGGCGGCTACAGAAAGCGCGATCAGGTACGCATCTTTTGCACCCAGGCTTTCAGCGCCCAGTGCATTGCTGATGTTGATTTTTAAATCTCTTAAATAACGCGCATCAGCAGCGGCTAACGTTTTTAACGAAAGCGACAACTCGGTTTCAATATTCAACTCATTCAAAATAGCTGTGGCATTGTCAACAGCAGGTGCATTATTTCCAAATAACATAATATCAAATTTTTAAAAAAGAGGGATGCATTTATGCACCCCAACTTTTTATTCGTCAATTAAAATAATTAAGCTGTTAAAGTAGCTTCGCCTTTCTGCCAGTTGCAGGGGCACAGTTCGTCGGTTTGCAGCGCATCCAGCACACGCAATACTTCTTTTACACTGCGGCCTACGTTCAGGTCGTAAAGCGATACCCAACGAATGATGCCTTGCGGATCTACAATGAAAGTAGCGCGGTACGCAATTTTTTCTTCGCTTTCTAAAATGCCTAATTCTTCAGCTAAAGATTTAGAAGTATCGGCCAGCATCGGAAACTGCAGGTTGCGCAGGTCTTCGTGGTCTCTTCTCCAGGCTACGTGCACAAACTCGCTGTCGGTAGAAGCACCAACTAATACTGCATCGCGGTCCGCAAAATCCTGGTAGTGTTTGTTAAATTCAGCAATTTCGGTAGGGCATACAAACGTAAAATCTTTGGGCCACCAGAACATCACCATCCATTTGCCACTGTTCTTGATTTCGCTGTAAGTGAGGTCGTAAAACTCATTACCTTTTTCAATGGATACAACGGCTTTCTTGTTAAACTCAGGGAAAGTGGAGCCGATTGATAAAACTACATTCTTCATATTTGTTGTGGGAATTTTTTCGAGTTGCAAAAGTGCACCAAAAAGCTCATCAACAAAATTGATTTTTTCTATTTTATAATAGAAAGAATCTATAAACCGAAAATGTCTCTTTTTCCTTTTAACCGCAGATTAACAAGATTGTAAGGGTTAGCAGGATAATTCAAAACGTCTGTTTTTTCTTTTGGCTCAATAGCGATAAGAAAGTACAAGTGAGTGACACAACAGGTGTAAAATAGCATTACAAATGCTGGAACACAAAACGTCTGTTTTTCCTTTTAATATTTTACATAAAAAAAGCGCTGCCTTTTTTAAGACAGCGCTTTTTTTAAAACGTCCTTTTTTCCTTTTAAGGTTGTACCGGTTTTTTGGGCAGCCATTCCATCGGCGGAATTTCGGCACGCTGGCGGTAGTAATTATTTTGCAGGCTATCGTTCCAGCCATTAGGGTTTTTATAAAACGATTTGGAGCTGAAATACACACTTCCCTGTATGGTGGGATAGGTGCGTAATAGTTCAATCTGCTTGGGCAATTCGGCTTTGTTATGCCAGGCCTTACTGGCCTTTTCCAGCGCGCGGTAAATGCCATGGCCAATATACATGTGGCGACCGTAGGCATGTTTACTCCACCAGTCAATAAGCGTTTCGTAAGCTACCAAACGGTGGCCCCGCTCCCAGTACAATTGCGGTGTCAGGTAATCGATCCAGCCGAGACGCATCCATTTTATTACATCTGCATACAGATCGTCATAGTTGGTCACGCCCGCTTTGGTGGGGCTGCCCATCGGGTCTTTATCCTGGTTGCGCCACACGCCAAACGGCGAAATGCCAAATTTTACCCAAGGCTTTTCTTCTTTAATTACATCGGCAATAGCTACAATTATTGAATCTACATTACTGCGGCGCCAATCGTCTTTATTCATTCCGTTTCCATACATTCTGTACGATGCCGTATCCGGAAATTCTTTGCCAGGCACGCGGTACGGGTAAAAATAATCATCCATGTGTATGGCATCTACATCATAGCGGCGTACAATATCGCGCACCACGTTTATCACCCAATCCTGGGCTTCTACATTGCCCGGATCGAAATACAATTTACCACCATACTCCAAAAACCATTCGGGGTACAATTTGGTAATATGGTTGGGTGCGATAGATGCTTTGCCTACTGAAAAATTGGCCCGATAAGGGTTGAGCCAGGCATGAAACTCGAAGCCACGTTTGTGCGACTCTTCTATCATAAACTGCAGCGGATCGTAGTAAGGTGATGGTGCCTGCCCCTGCACACCGGTAAGCCACTGGCTCCAGGGCTCGTACGGCGATGGGTACAGTGCATCGGCCGATGGGCGCACCTGGCCAATGATGGCGTTCATTCCATTGCGCTGGTGCATATCCAATTGGCGAATGAATTCGGCTTTCTGCAAATCGGGTCGGTACTGGTTGGGCATGGGCCAGTCAATATTGCTGACAGAGGCTACCCACACGCCTCTAAATTCATACACGGGCGAAGCTTGCGCATAGACAAATACAATTGAGGTAAGAGACAGGAAAAGGGAAAGAAATTTTTTCATGGGCTACTTTCTTGCTTCAGGGCAGCAAGTTAACCATTTCAGCTAGTCCGCAGCTTGTCGAGCAGCGAACTTAACATTTCTGCATCTTTTTCGCTTAGCCCCGACATGATTGCTTCAATATGGTCGGCATGGGCATCCAGCTTCTTCAGCAGCTTTTGGCCCCGGTCTGTAATGGTGACATCCACCAAGCGTTTGTCTTTGGCACAAGTGCCTTTTTTAACAAGGCCTTTTACAATGAGGCGGTCTACAATGCGGCTGGTATCGCTCATTTTATCGAGCATGCGCTCGCGTATTTGCAGCGTGCTCAGCGGCTGCGGGTGGCTGCCACGCAGTATGCGCAAAATGTTGTATTGCTGGTGCGTAATATCTTCTGAGGCCAAAAAATCGCGTATGCGCTCCACGATCCAGCCGTAGCTAAACATCACATTCAGCATGGCCTTTTGTTTGGCGCTGGTAAATTTTTCCTGGTGTATATCTTTTTCTATGCCCATGTTGTGCTGTTGTATAAAAATAAATAAGTTTAGACAAGTTCATTGTTCAAACTTCAAGATTATTCTTAAATATCATAAAAAATAGCCCTAGACCATACTTAATCGAATGGCGTTTTATACAAGAATGGTTGTTTAAATTAATTGATGATACATATACGATAATTATATATGAATTAAAATTACTTTATGAACAAAAAGCGATTTATATTTATAACTACGATCTGAACTTCAATACCCACTCCCCCACATTATTATTCTTTTTAGTAGTATATAAACTACCCTTTGATTTTAATTTTCATAATACTCTATCAGAACTACTTTTTTAATACTCAAAACTTTAAAAATGAAAAAAGTAGTATTTTTTGCATTTTTTGCAACAGCCTTATCATTAACTTCTTATGCCATCCCTTCAATTTCCTCCATTATTAATCCTTACCTGGTAAATAAGATGGACAAAGTGTTCCAGGCAGAAACTTTTAGTTTTAATGATAGTTACGAAATAAGTGGCGATTGGATTTTTAACCCCTGTAACGGCGAACAAATAGCGTTTACAGGCAGTGTTCACTCCACTTATCATGGCGTGATTAATAAAAACAAAGCTCAATTTAGAAGTCATTTTAATACACAAGGCGTAACAGGCGTTGGGCTATCAACAGGCACAAAGTATCGGTTGATTGAAGTTAATAACAGCAATGATAGCTATAGCATTATAAACTGTACTGTGAAATACTCCTCTATGCAAAGTTTTAAGATTGTATCACAAGGAGCTGCAGATAACTTCACTTATAAATTAATATTTTCTTATACCTACAATTTATGCACTGGCGAGTTCGAAATTACCAAAGACGATTATACGTTTGAGTGCAGGTAAATAAAATTGAAAGCTATAAAGGATATAAATAAAAGGTGTCAGTCTTTTACTGACGCCTTTTATTTTGTGGTAAATGTTTCTTACTACTTCTAGCAGTTTATTGAAGTTGATATGTCAAATCAATCGCCCCACACCTTTACACCTTCGGAGCAGTTGGCACAGATGTCGATATTCTGCCGGCTTTGCAGCACGCTTTTGCGAAACTGGTTATAAGTGCCGCTGCGCCACAGCTCTTTAAAACTTTGCTGCTGCAGGTGGCCCAGCTTGTGCTGCGCATCTTTATCAAAACAGCAGGGCACCACGGCGCCGTCCCAGGTAATGACCGGGTCGTGCCAGAGGCGCCAGCAATGGTTGGCCGCCGTATTTCCTTTAAACTTCATGTTGCCCGCTTTATCTTTTTTATAGCGGCTGTATTTGTTGATGGTCGGGATCAAATTATTGGGGTCGTTCTCAAAATCATACACCTGCGCGGTTTTAAGGCCTACACTGTCCACACCAATTTCCTTTGCCAAGGCTTTTACTTCTTCTACCTGGTGCTCATTGTGCCGCACCACCAAAAACTGAAACACAATAAAGGGTGTTTTGCTCCGCAATTCCTTTTTCCACTTTACAATGTTTCGCGCGCCTTGCAATACTTTATCGAGCTTGCCTCCTACACGGTATTGCTGGTAGGTTTCCTGCGTGGTGCCGTCTATAGAAATAATCAACCTGTCCAGCCCGCTTTCCACCGTGCGGCGTGCCACATCATCCGTCAGGTAATGGGCATTGGTAGAAGTGGCGGTGTATATTTTTTTAGATGCCGCGTACTTCACCATATCCAGAAACTGCGGGTTGAGGAAAGGCTCGCCCTGGAAGTAAAAAATAAGGTATGATAAGGTGGGCGCCAGCTGGTCTACTGTTTCGGTAAAGAAATCTTTTTTGAGCATGCCGGTAGGCCGCGTAAAAGCGCGCAGGCCGCTGGGGCACTCGGGGCAGCGCAGGTTGCACGAGGTGGTAGGCTCAAACGAAATGGAAATGGGCATACCCCACTGCACGGGGCGGCCCGTCCACCGGCTCCACTGGTAGCTGCTGTATACTTTGGCCATATTGGCAAAGCGGCGCAGCGTAAGCTTGCTCAAAAAATTCAGGCTGTCCGTAAGGTTAAAAAGCGCCATGAGTGTAAAGGTAAGCGCATGGCGCTTTTAAAAGGAAAAACAGACGTTTGGATATTTGAGATCTAAGATTGAAAATTTAATATGGAATTAATATCAAAAGGAAGTCAGACATTTTGTATTCAATTCCTTTTCTCTATATCAAAGCTCTCAACTATTAAAAGGAAAAAGAGACGTTTTTAAGAATAGCATTTTATATAGCTCCTGCTTTTGCTTACCGTAAATTTTTCATCAAAACAGCAGCATTCATCTTGCTTAAAAATCAGTCTATTTTAAAACGTCTTCTTACTTCTACAAACGTTAAAACTTCTTATACCAATTGTAAGGTGCCGAGCCGGGAACGCTAATGCGCATGGCCGGCGGCATGTTGGCATCAATATAAGTGTAGCCGCGTTTGCCGGCCAGTTTGGGTGTTTGTAATTCGGCGTTTGTCAGCGCCCTGTCTACCGACCGGCTATCCACATTAAAGTCGTGAAAGCGCTTGCGCCCCTGCACCGGGTAAAACGTAAAAGTGCCATCACCATTAAAGGTTACTGTGCCGGTGCAATCGATCAGTTCTTCGTACATATTGCGGGCAAACTGGTAGCGGTAAAATTTGGCATCCCCATTCTTTGTAAAGACCATTACTTCCCTGGACGGGATGGCATCGCGACCTGCATATCGGCCTTTAGGATAATTTTCCCATAGTGCCAGGTCAATATAGCCATGCTCCCAGGCGCCCACCAGTTGGTCCGGCACTTCAGTTCTGGGCGTATTGTTACCCGGCTTTTGTTCGTCTACATCTTTTTCGCAGCTGTTAATTGCCAGTGTGGTCATTACGGTCAGTAATAAAAACAGCTTTTTCATGTTGGTTCATTTTAGTTTTGGTAAGTAATTTTTTCGGCTCTATTGGGCGTTTTTGTCTTTAATTAAAACCCAATAGCAGCCTGGTTTTTACGCGTTTCAATGTTTAAACATTAGTAAGTTATGGGCAATAGTCAGCCCGGCCCATGCGGCACCTGCATGAACTGCCGTATGATATGAATGAACAGGCGCATTTTATTGACAGGACAACATGAGTTTGTTGACTGGCATTTGGGAAATACGTTTCGCTGGCGGTAAAAAAACAAAAGGAAAAAGAGACGTTTTTGAAAAATGAAAAATTAAAAATGCAAAAGGAAAATAAGACGTTTTGTATATGGCTATTTGCCATGACCTATGAACCTTGAACTTCAAAAGGAAAAACAGACGTTTCGCTACCCCTGCCCGTAAAACAATTGTCCATCCACCACCTTTGCCGGCGCGGTAAACGGGTGTTCTTTGGCTTTGCCTGCTTCCATAATGTGCTGCACGTTCCAGCCTTTTACTTTCAAAAAGTCCGACATCATGGAGCGGTGGCAGCGCCACCACACGGCTTCCGAGCACATGTAAGCGGTGTTTGCTTTTAGGGCTAGTGCTTCCAGTTGCTGGACGCCTTCTTTAAATGCATCGGTTTCCATATAATCGGAATAGCCCTGAAAAGCCGGGTGGCGCCACGCAGTATTTGTAGAGTCGGGCCTTGCCTTGCGGCGGCCGCCCAAAGCTTCTATGTGAATGTATTTTATACCACATTGTGCCAGCGATTGCATCAGGGCTTCTTTATTGAAGTGCGGGTACTTGCGCGATCCGGGAAAATGACGCACATCCACCAGTTGGGTAATGTCAAAAGATTGCAACATTTGGATAAAAGCTTCTATTGTTCTTGTAGAGTGACCAATGGTCCAGACCGTATGTGGATTAGGGCTCTTCAAAGCGCTGGTATATTGTAAACAAATGTAATGAGAAGCAGTGATTTGGAGGGTTAACGTTTCGGGGCTTTGTGCAGGTGGGAAATAGCATTCCGTCTGCCTGTAACCGCTGCTCAATTTATAATTTTAATTCATTGTATGTTTTGTTTCTGAACGTGATTGGCCATGCCGGAACTGATGTTAAGAGTTGCAAATAGATGGAGTGACAACATCATGCTCCATTTATATAAAGCCGCTTGTTACAAGGCATTTTTTTCTCTTTAGCCAAGCCTTTATATTTTACTTGGTTTCAATTATTTTTTTAATGTTTTTTAAGTCTTTTATGTTTGCTTTTCGCATCATTGTAGCCATTAGCGGGGCAAACAATTTTGAAAACCCTGATGGTTGTCCAACATTGCGTAACGTCATACGAGTTTTACCATTGTCCACCATTTCCCAAGTGTAAGTCGTCTCCATAGGAAAAGGTCCCTCGGCTGTCCGCATCATCAGTTTCTGTCCAGGAGTATATTCAATGATTTCATAAATGTAGGCAAGTTGTCGACCGAGAAACTGCGCTTTGAACGCGATTTTTGAACCAACAGTCATTGGTTTTGGTGTCCTCCATTCGGCAGATTTAATATTCACATACCATTCAGGAGCATTGTCTGGATTTGCTGCATAGTCCGCAACTATGTCAACTGGCTTGTTGATTATAATTTCTGTTAATACGTTTACCACTGTCTTTTTTTTACTGTTTGTTGTTGCAGTGTCGTCCTACGCCCCATAACGGAAAGGCTTTGGCGAAGTAGCGGAAGTTTAAGTTCCTGCTATTGGCTTATCATCTATCGTTCTTTTTTTTGTAGTTACAATATAGCACTTCAGCCGCTTCTTTGCCAAGTCTTTGTTATGGGTAGATACTATTGTTTTTCCAACACAATCCAATCGTATCCTTCTGAGGTTTTCTCGTTTGTGGTTACTATCCTAAATTTTGATCTGCTTTTTGGAATGAGTTGCCAATTTGTCTTTAGCTTGAAGTCACCTGGATAGCGGGGATATTCAACCATACGTACAACATCTTTATCCTTGAGAAAAAGGATTAGATTGATGTCATCTCGAGATTGGATGCCAGAATGTTTTATACTTGATAAATCGATACCCAAATTATTTTCAATTTCCTTTGGATTGGTATATGGAGTTAGAATCAATATTTCGTTCCACTCGAAGTCAGTAATTGCGTTCA
Organism: uncultured bacterium; assembly: GCA_965363375.1. Lineage (GTDB taxonomy): Bacteria > Bacteroidota > Bacteroidia > Chitinophagales > Chitinophagaceae > Flavisolibacter. The sequence continues at coordinate 7,363 of CBDTUH010000005.1, read as the reverse complement.
AGTCTAAAACTGTAGGCTTACCTTTTGTAACAGCTTGTTTTATCTTATGCTCCAATACTTTATCACTTTCAAGTTTTTTGCAACCCAAAAACAATATAAAACATAAAAAAGTGAGTGAAAATGTTTTGGTTAAGTGTGTCATTTTATTTGCCCATGACACACTAATTTACGCCATTATCTGGCACTTGCAAATCCTGATAATCCATACTATGCAATGGCGTTTTTGAGGTTGCATTCTCTATTTTGCATCCCCAAATCGCTATCCATAAATACACTTGAAACGTCTCTTTTTCCTTTTATCGAAATCTACCTTCTTTCCAATAATGGAAACAAAAAGCCGTTAAAAAGGATGAGCGATTTTATCGCTAATGCAGTTTGTTTTACTATTGCAGCCCATGCCGCCTAAAAGAAAAAATAAGAAAAGAACGCGAAAGCTGGTATTGCTGGTAGTATTGCTGGCCCTGGCGGCCGTGAGCTACATTACCTACACTGCCTACCGCTGGTGGGAGGGCCGGCAGATGGAGTTTGTTACCTATGAAGCCTTTGGCATACCCATGCCGGCAAAATATGAAATACACGGCATAGATGTAAGCCGCTACCAGCAGCGCATTAGCTGGCAAGGCGTTAAAAAAATGAAGGGCGGCAACATTAAAATCGGTTTTGCCTTTATAAAAGCCACCGAGGGCAACACACGGGTAGACCCTTTTTTTAAGCGCAACTGGCAGCGCAGCCGCGAGGCCGGCATGGTGCGCGGTGCTTATCATTTTATGCTGGTGCACAAAGACCCCAAAACGCAGGCGCAAAACTTTATAAAAACCGTAAAGCTGCAAAGCGGCGACCTGCCGCCCGTGCTAGATGTGGAGGTAACGTTTAAAAAACCTTCGGCGCATATACAAAAGGTGGTAAAAGAGTGGCTCGATATTACTGAAGCACACTACGGTGTAAAGCCTATTATTTATACCAATGCCGCTTTTTACAAGCAGCACCTGCAGGGTCATTTTGATGATTACCCGCTGTGGGTGGCGCACTACCTGCAGCCGCATCAGCCCCGCATCAGCCGGCACTGGCACTTTTGGCAGCACAGCGAAGAAGGCCGCGTAAACGGTATTTTATCGAAAGTAGATTTCAATGTTTTTAACGGCGACTCTACCGATTTCAAAGCTTTATTAGTACCTTAATTGCAGAAAATAAGTGCGGTATGGATCCTGAAATGGCCAAATATTTTAAGAAAATTCTCAACTCTTTCAGCCTGGGTTTGCTGTGGATGCTGGCCGCTTCTACAGCAGGACTTTATTTTGGACTGGCCTTGTTTAAAGACAGCATTCACTGGTACAATATTGTTTTTTACCTGCTGTTTGTGCTTTCTTTCGGCAGCCTGCTGTGGTATTATTATAAAGTGTGGCGGTGAGTAAGATGACAGCAATAGCAAAACGTCTGTTTTTCCTTTTGCATTTTTATTTTTCATTTTTCAAACGTCTCTTTTTCCTTTTTACATTTTCTTACGAGCTGTGGTCATACACTATTTTCCACTGCCCGGCCAGCCTGCGCAGCAGCAATGTGTAGTGCCCGCTCAGGTCGCCGATGGTGCGTTTCAGCATCCACTTGCCGGTTACGTGATAATACTCTTCTGACAATTCTTTTACCAGAATAATATCAAACGATAGCTGGCCCATGGCCTCGCGGCCGGGATAGCCTTTTTTGTAATTGTCCAGCGTTCGCTGCCAGCCCCACACCACGCCGCTTTTGCCTACAAACATCAAGGAGTCGCTTTTCCAATAGGGCTGCATAAAGGCTTCGAGGTCGCCGCTGTTCCAGCTTTTGGTTTGCTCTATCAGCATAGCGCGGATCTCTTTTTCATCGTTCTGCTGCGCATTTACAGAAAAACAAAGCAATAGCAGCAGGCCAAACATCAATTTTTTCATAAAAAAAGTTTCAAACGGAAGATACAACGCCTTTTACATTTAAAATACTCTTTTCGGGGGCTACCTTTGCCCCATGAACCGTAAACGTATATTCTATATCCTATTTTTTGTAATACTGTTTTTAGGTTTTGTATGGGCCATGTCGCTGGCCATTCCCGGTTTTACCAAGCCTAACATTCCGCCCATCAGCCAGGTTACGCCTTTTTCTTTTGTAACGCAGGATGGTGAAACTTTTACCGAAAAAGACATGCAGGGAAAAGTAACGGCCGTGGAATATTTTTTTACCACCTGCAATGGCATTTGCCCGCGCATGAACAACAATATGCGCGTGGTGTACAACCAGTTTAAAGACGAAAAAGATTTCCTCATCCTCTCGCACACCTGCGACCCCGAGGTGGACACGCCGCAAAAACTGAAACGCTTTGCCGATAGCATGCAGGTAAATACCGATCAGTGGGTGTTCCTCACCGGCCGCAAAGACAGCCTGTACAACATGGCGCGCCACACTTATAAAATAGACGACCCTGCCAACAACCTTACCTCTATTGAAGACGATTTTTTGCATACGCAGTTTGTAGCGCTGGTAAACCGGCAGGGCGAGGTGGTGAAGATATATGATGCGCTGAAGCCTTCTGAAATGAAACAGATGGCCGGCGAGATAAAAAAATTATTGGAACCCTAATTGTAATAAAGATGTCAGTAAAAGGTGTTGAAAAAAGCGTAGCTGACATGCTGCGCAAAAACAACTTAAGCATCACCGAAAGCCGGCGCAAGATATTGTCGCTTTTTCTGGCGCAAACTGATGCGCTGACACATGGCGACATTGAAAAAAAAGCCGGTGAAAAATTTGACCGCGTAACGGTGTACCGCACGCTGCAAACCTTTGTAGAAAAAGGTATTGTGCATACCATACCTACTGCTGATAACGCGGTGCTATATGCCTTATGTAAAGACTGCGGCGAAGGCCACCATCACGACGATCATGTGCATTTTGTATGCAGCAACTGCAGCACCACTACCTGCCTTGATGATGTGGTAACACCGCAACTGAATTTGCCCGAAGGCTACAAAGCCGAAAATGTGCAGGTTGTGATTAATGGCTTGTGCAAGAATTGCAGTGTGAATTAAGAAACGGCTGTATTAAATATATTTTAAAAGGGAAAAGAGACGTTTTAAAAACGTTTCTTTTCCCTTTTAAGCTTTTGTAGCTGTATATTTTAAATAATTATGCTGCCTTAGGATTGTTTTGATTACTTACCAAGCTTCTTAATTCATTTTGCAAAAAACCTTTCAAGCTTAAATCTTCATCTACATCAGGCCAGTAAATGCCTGTGCCCTCACCTATAAACTGAAAGTTGTGCAACTGTTCTTTTGTAGCATTTGCCAATCGGGTAAATGACGACAGCTTTTGACGCAGGATTGCTTTTGTATTTAATATAACCAAAATCAAATCAAGTTCCGGATGTATGTCCAATGCAAGAATGCGAATGCCTTCTTCATAAATCAGGCTCTCCACTGAATCGTATTTATTTACTGAAGTATTCATTCCATTGTTGTTTAAAATAATCCTGGTTAGCAATTACGGCTTCCCAAATAGCTTTTTCTTCCCTTTTACTAAAACCATGCAAGTAGGCAACCTGCATTTCAGGCTCCAGCTAAATCTTACCTTCTGCACTACCTTTCATTACGTGTATATGTACTGGCTCAGTTCCATCATTACTGTAAAAGAAAAACCTAAGACCCTTGAACAATAATACAGTAGGTATTGAAACAAATTTAAGTTTTGTATGCCATATCAAAAAGCTGCAACAAAAAGCCGGCGCAAGGCCGGCTTTATAAAACGTCTCATTTTCCTTTTAAGCGACAGGCTTACTTTCCGGCGGAACGGAAATGGCTTCCAGTTCGTTGTGCACAAAAATCATCAGCTCGGAGATGTAGTCGGGCGAAAAATCGAAGCGCAGGCCAGCAGCTTTATACAACTCAGGCAACGTGCGTGTGCCACCCAGGCTTAAGGCGTTAATATAGTTTTGAATGGCCGCATCTTTGTTTTCTTTAAACTGCTTCCACAAACCAATAGCACCCAGTTGCGCAATACCATATTCAATGTAGTAAAACGGCACTTCGTAAAGATGTAGTTGGCGCTGCCAGCTAAAGCGGCGGTATTCTTCCAGGCCGGTTACATCCATATTAATAGGTGTAAACTCATTTAAAATGCGGCGCCAGTTTTCAGCACGCTCTTCTAAAGAATGATTCGGGTTCTCGTACACCCAATGCTGGAATTTATCAATCGTAGCGATCCAGGGGAAGATGGTGAGCACGCGTTCCAATTGATGTTCTTTCGCGCGCTTTAAATCTTCTTCATTATCAAAAAACACATCCCAGTATTCCATGCTCATCAGCTCCATTGCCATGCTCGCCACTTCGGCCATTTCCATCGGGTATTCTTTAAACGATGTCAGCGGCAGCGGATGCGCCAAGAACGAATGTACGGCGTGGCCACCTTCGTGCACCATAGTGGTTACATCGTGCATTTGTCCTGCCGCATTCATAAAAATAAAGGGCGCACCGGTTTCCGACAGCGGGCAATTGTAGCCGCCGGGCGCTTTGCCTTTGCGGCTATCTAAATCCAGCCTTCCCATTTCTTTCATTTTTACCAAACAATCGGCAAAAAAGGGATTGAGTTGTTTGAAAACATCAACGGTTTTAGCTACCAGTTCCTCACCGGTTTGGAAAGGTCGTAATGGCTCAATGCCTTCGGGCTCGGCTTCGGTATCCCAGGGGCGCAGCATATCCAGCCCAAGCTTCTGGCGCTTGCGGTCGTAAATAAAATTCACCAAATCCAGCACGTGGGTTTTTACGGCTTCGTGAAACTGGAACGTGTCTTCTTTGGTATAATCAAAGCGGCCAAGGTCGGCAAACTTGTAGTCGCGGTAATTGTCGAAGCCAGCGTTTTCGGCTATCTGGTGGCGCTTTTGTACCAGCGTGGTAAACAGCTCATTGAGTTGGTCTTTATCCTGCAGGCGTCGGTCACCAATTTTGCGGTACACCGTTTCGCGTAAATTCCGGTCGTGGCTTTCCAAGAACTTGGCGGCCTGTTGCAGCGTGTATTCTTTGCCTTCTACTTCCACCGTCATTTTACCGTTAATAACGCCGTAGTGCTGCGCCTGCACGGCCACTTCGGCCTGCAGCGGAATGTTTTCTTCCCTAAAAAGGTCGATGCTTTTTTTAACGGAGCGCAGGTAGGTAAAATATTGCTGTTCGTCGAGCTCTTTGGTAAAAGGACTTTGGACCAGTTTGCGATTGAGCTTATCAGCATAGGGCTGCATTTTGGGCTGAATCTGCAATACAAAAAACTCGAAAGCCTGTTCCAATTCTTTGTTCTCGGTATCGCAGGTCATGCGTATCTGGCGCCAGGCGGCGTCTTCACCAATTACGGCTTCCAGTTCGCTGGTGTCCTGCAGCCACTTTTCTAAATCTTGTTTAGAGTTAATGGGCCTGTCGAGCAGTTCCTGAAAATAGGGCTCCAGCGCCGGCCAGTCGGTAATGGTAAAATCTTCGGGTAAAAATTTCCGGGGTAGCTTTTGTATATCTGCGCTATAGTTCATGCTTCTTCTTTTTTTAATAATTGATTGACGGTTTGCGAAAACGTCTGTTTTTCCTTTTAAATTTATTGCGAAAAGAGGCTTTAAAAAGTAAAACGTCTGTTTTCCCTTTTACAATGGCTCGCAAACAAAATGCCGCAAAGCTAGGCCAGTTGCCAAAACGCCCTTAAACTGCAATAGCCGCTGTGGGCGGCTGCAGTCGTTTTATTAAAACGTTTGTTTTTCCTTTTAAGCTGTTGTTAGGCGTCGTCGCTTTTCTTTTTGGAGGCGGCTTTCTTAGGAGCTGCTTTGCCTTCCTCTTCGCCTTTGCTTTCTTTTTTAGCTTTAGGTTCCGCTTTTGTTTCGCTTTTTTTAGCAGCCGTTTTCTTGGCAGCCGCCTTTTTAGCGGGTGCTTTTTTCGCAGGCGCTTTTTCTTCACCTTCAGTTTCTTCCTCTTCTGTTACTTCTTCTTCCTCATTGTCGCCTTCTTCGTCGGCTTGTTCTGTCAGCTTGTATTCTATACCGGCGCCTTCCAGCACTTCAAACCACTTTACGATCTTTTTCATATCGGAGGCGTACACGCGCTCAAAATCCATATCGGGATACACGCTTTCAAAATAGCTTTTCAGCGCTTTGTTGTCTTTTACATCGGGCAGGGCGTCGCCTTTTGCCTTCATGGCTTCAAACACTTCTACCAGGTTCACATTGTCCTGCTGGGTATAAATTTCAATGCTTTCCAGGTGCGACAGGTTGTGTACGCGGCTGCTCACAAACTTGGTGGCGCCGTCTTCCAGCGAACGCACCAGCGCGCCATCGCTTTTGCTGCTTACCATTTCATACAAACCGGGCATACCCGTTACGGCTACAATTCTGCTGTATTCCATAATCATCTCAGTTTTTAGGACGTGCAAGATAACACGAATTTATTAGCATTAATTAACCTGCCAATTTAATTCAGGGGCCTTTTTTAGGGTAGCTTCGTAGTTCATTAGCCAGGAAATACATCAGTTATGTGTAGAAAGTTCGCTCTTTTAGCCATTGGAGTTTTATTTATTTTCGGTGCGCAGGCTCAAAACCTGAGCGTTAGCGGCCGCCTGCAAGACCCCGAAAGCCGCGCCCCGCTACAGGGCGCCACCGTTGTTTTGCAAAGCATAAAAGATAGCCTCAAAAAAGAAACCACCTATACCGACACAGCAGGCCGCTTCCAGTTTATACAACTATATGCCGATTCTTTTCGCCTTATTATTTCTTCTGTTGGGTACGAGACCCTGCGCCGCAGCGTAAAAGTAGATTCCGCCAGTGTGGATATGGGTATTATAGGCGTGCCGCGCACTTCTAAAGAATTAACCGGCGTAACCGTTACCGTAAGCATACCGCCGGCTACGCAAAAAGGCGATACCGTACAGTTTAATGCCAGCCAGTTTAAAACCAACCCCGATGCTACGGTGGAAGACCTGGCGCGCAAAATTCCGGGCATTACCATTGAAAACGGACAGGTAAAAGCACAAGGCGAGAATGTACAGAAAGTTACCATTGATGGCCGCGAGCTGTTTGGCGATGATGCCACGGCCGCACTGCGTAACCTGCCGGCTGAAATTGTAGATAAAATACAGGTGTTTGACCGCCTGAGCGACCAGGCCCAGTTTACCGGCTTTGACGATGGCAGCGCCCAAAAAAGCATTAACATTGTAACCAAGGCCGATATGCGCAACGGGCAGTTTGGCCGCATTTATGCCGGCTACGGCACCGACAGCCGCTACCAGGCCGGCGGTAATACCACCTTTTTAAAAGAGAACCGGCGCATTTCGCTGGTGGGCAACTTCCACAATATTAACCAGCAAAACTTTGCGCAACAAGACC
>CBDTUH010000004.1:0-30777 GCA_965363375.1 uncultured bacterium | reverse complement strand
GGCTTCTACCCTGCTTAAACAGGGTATCAATGCTTTTGCGGCTTTTGAGCTTTTCCGCTTTCCCAAACCTGGCGTTTTGTACCATTGTATATAAGATACTAAAAAGCCCCAGACTTTTTGCAAAGCGTTGGGGCTAATAATGTGTTACCGTATTACTTACAAATTATTTCAATCTGCTTTCATCACTAACGGTTAGTCTTTTACGACCCTTTGCACGGCGGCTGGCCAACACTTTTCTGCCATTAGCGGTTTGCATGCGTTTACGAAAACCGTGAACAGTTTTGCGGCGTTTGCGATGCGGTTGAAATGTACGTTTCATTTTTAAATTAGTTTTTTCACGTTTTACGAAATAACCTGTGAGAAGCCAGGCCTATTTACAGTTTTCACCCACAGGTCACCACACCCGTCGGTTTTGTGAAAGGACGGCAAAGGTAGGCAGAAAACCTTTACCAAACCAGCCATCCGCTTAATTTTTTCAGCAGGGCGTGTTAAAGAAAGCTTAGAATGGCTGTTAGGTGTTTGAAAAAGACAGAAGGCAATTGACAGAAGCGTTGGCTGATGGTCGATAGAGAAAACGTCTCTTTTCCCTTTTAAATGCAAATCACCTTCCTCAAAACGTCTCTTTTTCCTTTTGCCTCCATAGCGATAAGAACGTACAAGAGAGTGACACAACAGGAGCCAAATAGAAGTACAAAAGGGGGTTACAAAAACGTCTGTTTTTCCTTTTAACTTGAACATTAAGCATTTCCTCATTCACCATTCACCATTGACCATTCACAACTTCATTTTTCATTTTTCATTCTTAATTATCAACTCCCCCTGCAGCGCCTCCACCGCTCCAGCCAGGTACACCAGCGGGGCGTTCCAGTTAATGGCAATTTCGTTAGAGGCATAGGAGCAGTCGTGATCGGTAAAGGCGGTTTCGGGTTCGGTAAATTCGTACTGGCACTTGTCTTGCCTGCCGGGATTGGGGCCGCCACTGAGCAGGCCGGGCACAGGCTCGGTAATGCCATCGGCCACCGAAGGGCGATGGTGCGGGTGCATAATGGGTTTGCTGCCGGCGCCGGTAACAAAGCTGTAGCCGGTGGCATTGCGGCCCAGCAGGTAATCGAGGTTGCTGACTGCGTGCGGCAGGTATTTTTTGTTTTGCGTAAGCAGGTAGGCATTAATCAGCAAAATACTTTGATTAGCAGCTACCGAAGAACTGCCCCAGATAAAATCCCGGCTTGTCTGGCCCATCACTGTTGCAAAAGCACTTTTTTCTACATTGGCTATATGCTGGTCTGCCATTTGAAGCAGCTTATTTTTTAACTGGGGCAAAAGCCCTTTAGCTGAAGCCGGCAATACTTTTTGGTGTCGCAGCAAGGTGTAATAACCCAGCATCTGCACGTTGGCCCAGGATGGAACGCTTACAGAATCTTTTACGCGGCTCAAAACTGTATCGGCATAAACTTTTTTACCGGTGGTTACCAACAGCTCTGATGCGGCCCAAAACCATTCGTCTTTTACATTTTTATCACCATAAGCACCTGTATTTATCTCAGGCTTAAATTGCTTGTTCAGCGCAGCCTGATCGTATAAAATGGCTGGATACTTTTGCGCCCACTGCCAGGCCTTTTCTGCAGCACGTATGCAACTATCCGCCAGGCGCGGCAAATGCAAAGCGTATACGCGTGCTGCCTGTGCGGCAACGGCGGCAAAATCAAGCGTGGCGGCCGTACTTTTTTGTACCATATAACGCGGCGCCTTTGTAATGCCCGGCATCACCATACCATCAAATTCGGCATTGGTGCATTTGTGGTATACACCACCATCATGGGGATCCTGCATCGTGAGCATCCAGCGCAGGTTATAAGCCACTTCGTTGAGCAGGTCGGGCACCGCATCGCCACTCTCCGGAATATTAATAAAAAGGGAGTTGAAATATTTTGGAAAATCTTCGTACGCCGACAGCAGCGTGCCCATGGTGATGCCAGAATTGACGATGTATTTGTTGTAATCGCCGGCATCGTACCAGCCACCAGGCGATGATACGACCGTACCTGCAGGACGCTGCGCACTCGCAGCAGATGGATGAATAGAAACTACATCATCCGGGTGGCCGGCGCCGCGGTGCCAGCGGCCGGCAAACTGCGGCTCCAGCGGCATAGATGTGCGCTGGTAGTAAAAACCTTTCAGGCTGCTTTTGGCTACTTCCCTGTGTACGCTGTCTTCAATGTTAAACACATATGAATGTCCGAGGCCCGGCACCAGTACAACATAGCTGCCTTTTTTATTGAATCCGGAAAAATCTGCCTTCTTAGTATATGTAGCAGAGTGCAACGATTTTTGTTCTGCACTTAACTGGCCTGTATAAAACGTATCGCGCCCGTTGGTGGAGGTAATATAAAACTGCGTGGCCCCCGTGTGGCCGGTAACAATCGCCATCTTCGGGCCCTGTAAGTAAAAGCCTACCTGGTTTATCTTAATTTTTTCGCTTACCTGCTGCGCCAACAATGCTGATGGCATAAAACTCAAAAGGAAAAACAAACGTTTTATTTTACACACACTTAAATCCATCTCTATAATTTTTATTTTAAAACTGAACACAAACAATAATTTGTACCTGCCTAACTCCCTAAAATTTTTGGCGGCTTTCTTTATTATAATAATTGAAAAGGAATTGGAAACGTTTTTATTTTACTTCCAGCACCAAGGCGCTACCTGCTAAACCGGGCGCTGCAGCCGAAACGTTTATTTTTCCTTTTACTCCTGTATTCTGTATGATGGCCAGTGCCAGCCCATGAAAAGCTTTACGCTGGTTGGCTTTAAACGATTGGTGACTGGTAGGATCGCCATTATCCACACCGGCTATAAAGCCCGGACCTGAAAGCGTGAACCGGATGTTGTTGTCTGCATAGGGCACCACCACGCCCTCTTCATCCACCACTGTAGCCGTAATAAACGACAGGTCTTTACCATCTCTTTTCAACTTGCTCCTATCGGCTTTTAATAGAATTTTTGCGGGCGCACCGGCTGTCTTTACTTCTTTTGTCAAAACGGTTTTGCCTCCTTTGCGCGACACGATTTTTAAGGTGCCCGGTGTAAAGGGCACGCGCCAAACCACATGCAGGTTATTGCCTGTTTTACTTTTTACGCCTAATGAGCTGCCATTTAAAAACAGTTCGGCTTCATCGGCATTATTGTAATAAGCCACCATGTCTACCGTATCGCCGGGCTGCCAGTTCCAGTGCGGGTACAGGTGCAGTACTTTTTTATCCGTCCACTGGCTTTGGTACAGGTAGTATACATCTTTGGGAAAGCCCGCCAGGTCTATAATGCCAAAGTACGAGCTGCGGGCCGGCCAGCTGTAAGGTGTAGGCTCACCCAGGTAGTCAAAACCGGTCCATACAAACAGGCCCGACACATGATCGTGCTTATACATCTCCTTCAAACTTTCTTCGTGCGTGGAGCCCCAGGGGGCGCTGACATGGTCGTAAGCCGATACCGTAAAATCTTTATTGCCCCCGCCCGGTATGGGTTTATCCCAGGCTTCGGGCCAGCGGCGGATGCTGTCAAAAGGTAATAGATCGTAATGGCCACGTGTTTGCAGCGCCGATGTACTTTCTGTAACGATTAGTTTTTTACCCGGCCAGTCTTGTAAAAAGGAGCCCCATTTTTGATGATTGTAATTGTAGCCCAGCAACTCAAACGCACCGGATTGCAACAGGTTGTTCCAGGGGTTTACTTCGTTGTTGGCCGTGGTGATGGGGCGCGTTGTGTCTAAGCTTTTTACAATACTTACCAGTTCGCGTGCTATATTTCGGCCAGTGGTATCTCCCTTTTTTTCATCGCCCCACTGCTCACCAATTTCGTTACCCACACTCCATACAAAAACAGAAGGATGATTGCGATCGCGTTTCATAAAAACTTCCAGGTCTCTTTTGTGCCAGGCGGCCCAATCCAAACTATAATCGTATGGCGATTTTGATTTGGCCCACATGTCATAAGCTTCGTTCATGATAATAAAACCCATACGATCGGCCAGTTGCAACAGCTCCGGCGCCGGTGGATTGTGCGCTGTACGTATGGCATTGCAACCCATGTCTTTTAATATTTGCAATTGCCGCTCCAGTGCGCGCCTGTTAATGGCTGCGCCCAGTGCGCCCAGGTCGTGGTGCTGGCAAACGCCTTTTATTTTCAGGTGCTTTCCGTTTATGTAAAAACCTTTTTCCCTATCGAAGTAAAAAGTGCGGATGCCCAAAGGCGTTTCGTACGTATCTACCACTTTACCATTTACAGCAAGGGTGGAAACAGCTTTGTATAAATAAGGCGCATCGGGCGACCATAGTTTTGGATGGGGAATGGTAAATGTTTGCTGCAGCGTAACGCCGCTATCCTGCAGCGCATGACCCTGGCGGGAAGTGGCCGCCACTTTTTTGCCGGCAGCATCAAAAACGGTGGTCGTTACTTCAAATGCCTGTGGTGTTTTGAAGGTGTTTTGAATGCGGGTTTCCACATGTACCGTTGCTGCGCTGGCTGTTACTTTTGGTGTGGAAATATACGTACCCCAAGGGGCGATGTGCAGCGGATACAGGCGGATTAGCCATACATTGCGGTAAATGCCCGAACCCGAGTACCAACGTGAATTGGGCTGCCTGATGTTATCTACTTTTACAGTTATTACATTGCTATCACCTCCATATCTGAGGTAGGGCGTCAGGTCGTACTGAAAAGAGATATAGCCATTGGGCCGCTTACCCAAATAATGACCGTTGATCCATACTTCGCTGTTGCGGTACACACCATCAAACTGCAAGTACAATTTTCTGGATACGTGTGTAAAAGGAATCTGAAACGTTTTGCGGTACCACCCCACACCACCGGGCAAGGCACCGCCACCCGGTGTGGCGGGATGGTTTTTGCTAAAGCTGCCTTCAATACTCCAATCGTGCGGCAGATTCAGCGTACGCCATCCGGCATCGTCCACCTTAACCGCACTATATACAGCATGGCTGTCTAACTTAAATTTCCAGTCCTGTGTAAAGTCTTTTTTAGCGGTATGCTGCGCGCCGGCCTGTAAAAACAGCAGGCAAAAAACGTTTACAATTCCTTTTAAATAGTTCATTTTCTTTTATCTTAATGGGCTACCACCAGGTATACAGCGCTTAAGGCAGGTACTGTTACTTTAATGCCATTTACCGTTGCAGCACTGTAAGCTTTAAGAGTGGTATAATTTAAAGGGCCGCCCGATTCCAAATTATTTCCTATACCATTTACCAATACTTTTCTTGAAAAGGCGCCTCCATCGGCACCGCCGGTTAATACATACCAATAATACCTTTGACCTGGCTTAAAATTTTTGATATTGATGGCCACGTTGTGTGATGTGGCACCTGTATTGATCATGATTGCGCCTGTTTCTCCAGAGCTGTAGGATGACGCGTACACATTGATGGCGCTGCTACCAGTTACCGTGGCATTTACCAACCTGTCGCCCACCAGCCTTTTAAAGTAATACATATGGTAAAAAGGCGGACGTGGGTTCCAGCGCGGAACACCTGGTTCGTCGCCATTATTAAACATACCATGATCATTTCCGCCGGCCCAGCCATTGGCCAGGTTCCATCGCGCTGCCATTCCGTATTCGGCTTTAATCAATTCGCCTAAAACCAATGATGCATGCAACCCATTGATATGCGACACCTGCTGCATAGAACCCTCAGCAAAAATGTTCCATTCGGTAAGTGCCACCGGCTTTACAGGCACGCCTCCGGCCTGCATATTTTGCTTTACATAATTCAACATCTTAGCCGTTTCGGTAGTGGCGGAGGATAGTATGGCAGCGGCACTAGAGTTTTGTGCAAAAGGAGTATAGTAGCTGTGAATAATGTAAAAGTCAGGCTGGCTTCCCGCTTCTTTGAACACGCCGTTGTTCCAGCCTTTATCGGTTGCAGTCTGCCAGCTTTCCGGAGCTTTCTCCAGTAGTTGCGCACCAATATAAATGGTTTTGCTTATTTCAGCGGCGGCCTTACGCATGCTGTCGGCAAATACTTTAAAGTGCTTTCCGTACAGTTCGCCGGTTATCAATTCCGGTTGCCCGTCTTTATTCTTGCTGACATCAATACGATAGCCGGCCTGCCAGGTACCATTGCTTTCGTTGCCAATTTCCCAATAGCGCGTGCGCCCTTTATCGTACCGCACCCAATTGGCTGCCAGGTGCGCTGCGGCCGCTACCGGGTCTGCACTTGTGCCGTAGCGGGCATAACCGTAGTTGATGGTAATCATTCCTTCGCTGCCGGTTTGCTGCAGCATGGTATAGTAGTTATCTACGGAAAGGGTCCATCCCTCGTTGTTATTACCATACCAGTAACCAGCAGGTATCATTTTGCCATCCCCTTCTGTCAATTGTTCCGGCGCATCAGCAGGAGGCTTTCCTTTATCAGCATTCCAAAAAAACAAACTGCTTAAATTACCTCCGGGAAAACGAATGACCTGGGGTGAAAGATTTTTAATATGATTGATTAAAACCGGCTCCGTTACCATTTGAGTCATATACGGATTGGTGTTGTTACCAAAAACCGAAACGGGCACTTTAGTAAGGATTTTCGACCGGTCTATATTTACTATAACGTTGGTTTGAGCAGGCTTAAGGGTATCAGTATAAGGGGGTGGCGTGAAAGTTTTGCCTTGCCAGCCCGCTAAAAAAAAGCCGATGGTACTGGCCAGTGGCGGGTCTACCGCTGGCTCGATAGCAACAACCGTGTCAACTGGTGTGGGCGGAGGCGGCGCGGGGTTCTCTCTCACTTCTTTTTTACAGGCGAAAAAGAAGCAGACAACCAGCAAACCGTAAAAGGAAAAACAGACGTTTTTCATAACATTATATCTTTTAAATAGGCCATCTGCCAGTTGTAAAAAGGCCCACAAAACTAATTTGCGGGCCTTGTTTAAATAAAACGACTGCTTATGAAATAAAAAGAAAAACTGCAATGGTTACTTTGAAATTCAGTAGCGGATTTTTAAGCTAAACCCACCTTTGCTGGTTATACATTTTCATAATTCAATTTTCTGCAAAAACGTCTCTTTTTCCTTTTAAAAATGTATTGCTTACCAACACAGCCTGTTAATAAAACCCGATCTCGTCTATATAAACGGTTAAGCCTGCAGTGCCATAATTCTGAATAACAAACTCGTTGATCTTTGCTGGGTTGTTGGTAAAGTCAGACAACGGAATTTCGTAAGTGGTATACTTACCGGGCACCAGTGTCAGCACCTTCTTTTGCGCATCGGTAGGGTCAGTAGCATCTTTCAGGTAAATAGCTACCCTGGATGTTGCCGTAGCATTGGCACCTGCATAAATTGATAATCTAAGCGTGCTGTATGGGCCCGGAACTGCATGCGTGGTTTTGGGATGCAGCTGTACGGCTCCGTAAGCATTATCATTTGCATACACAACTTTTATAGCTTTGTTCCCCGATTTTACCTGTTCGGCATTGTTGAAGTCTTGCGATGCAGTACCCCAGCCGCCCCATGCTTCCCAATTAGCGTTGAAACCATCGCCAAACACCACCAGCTTAAACGGAATTTCAGCTGCGCCACCTACAATAGAAATCTCTTGTGCCGTTTGCACGGTGAGTGATGAATTCATTACCGTCATTGTCAGCTTTCCTTTAGCTGCGCCTGCTGGCACTTTTACCTTTATCTGGTTAGCGGTTTTACTTATGAAATTTGTAACAGCAGCGGTAACTTCCGGAAACTTGATGGCGGTTACCAGGTTTAAGTTGGTGCCAGTTATGGTCAGTTCCCCTTGTGGGTCAACAGGCAACGGAGCAATCGCTGTAACTACCGGTAATATAAGGTCTAGTTCTGCCGTTTCAACGGTAAGTGTTGAATTGGTCATAGACAGAACCAGCTTTCCCTCTGCCGCACCCGCCGGTAATTTTACTTTAATCTGATTAGCTGTTTTGCTGATGAAAGTTGTTACTGTATCGTTTACCGCAGGAAATTTAATTCCTTTTACCAGGTCCAGGTCGGTACCTGTTATTGTTAGTTCACCTTCGGGCAGCACCGGCTGCGGAGACATACCCGTAGCCCTAGGTAATACCATGTCTAATTCTGGTGTTTCCGTAGAACTTCCTGATGCCGCTACTAATGTTAATTTACCCTTTGATGCACTTTGAGGCACTTTTACTACCAGTTCCGTTGCCGTTTGGCTTACAAAAGTTGTTACAGCGGTAGCGGCACCTGTAAATTTCACCTGCCTTACCAGGTCCATGTCCGTACCTGTAATGGTAAGGTCTGTCTGGTGCTTGATAGGGTTGGGTGCTAAACCTGTAGCTTTTGGTAAAGTAACCGTTAAAAGAGCATCGGATTCTACTTGCAAGGGCTCAGTACCGCCATAAAAAAGTACCAAGTTACCGGTTTGTGCATCTTCCGGAACGGTTACAACAATTTGATTGATGGATTGGCTTACAAAATCAATACTATCTACAACCTTATCGTTAGAAAAAACAACACCGGTAACCCAGTTCATATAATTGCCACTAATGGTAACATTGCTGCCGGGGCGCGCTTCTTCCGTAACCGAAGTTATCTCAGGTGCTACCTCCAGGTTTAGTTTTGTAATAGAAACAATATTTCCGGTTGGAGTTACCAGTGTTATATTACCCGGCTCTGTTGACTCAGGTATGATAAACTGTATTTCTTCACCTGTATGTTTTTTAAAATCGGCCTTGGCCACTGAAGCGCCGGTCAGCTCTATAGCAGTAACCGACTCCAGGTTGTTACCTACTATAAAAAGGGTATCTCCATGCATGGCACCTGTAGGCCCAAAGCTCAATAATTCAATGGTTGTAGATTTTTCGTCTTCTTTTTCACATGCAGCAAAAACGGCCAGGGACATGATAAAGCATATCCATATAAGCAGCCGTGTATTTATTGTTTTGATCATTGTTATAGATTATACTTTATCTTAAATTAGTTATTCACTTTTGGCACCACTCGAAAGTTGTCGAACGCAATATCCGCATCCAGTTCGCCGGGTCCCTGAATCAGCAGCCTTGTCCAGTAGCCATTGGGGTTTACCGTTGGCCTTACTTTATAACTGGCTACCACATCTTCAAAAGGAATAATAACGGTTTGCCATTGGCCTTTTGTATCGTAAGGCGGCTGCCACAGGTAAGCGTTGTTGTCTTCCGATTGCAGCCCTACATTTATACGAACAATACTGGCATTATAAGGCTTCAGTGTATTTACTTCAAACTTCAAGTTATAATCTTCGGGTTTTATGATAGCCGCATCCGGAACATTTTTGCTATGATTTGGCATTGCAGTAGCAGGTCCGCCGGCAATTTCGTTCCAGCTCCAGGCCCCTAGCGTTTTTGTAACCCGGATGTAGTTACCATTAATCTTTGGCGGATCGTTAGGTTCGGGATCCGTAACTACATAAGATTGATTCCACCAGCCTTCGTATGGGTCGCTGCTGATGAAAATATTACGGTTGTCACGAAACCAGAACTCCGACTCTGTTGCACCGAAATTGGTGGTTACAGTAATAGGTCCGGGTTGTGCACCGGCCGGCACCCTTACCTCTATTACACCATCTTCTACCGACACCAGTTCGCCTTGCACATCACCTGTAAAAGTAACTGTCAATGGCTCGTAAAAATAATTACCTCGGATGGTTGCTATTTCACCTTCATTTACATATTCGGATACCATGTTGCTTACAACTGGTTCGCTGATCTGAACTTCAAAATTATGATTGAGCACAAACCCGTTCTCAAAAATAATACGCAAGGTATTATTAATGTCTGTGGGAATAGGCTGCGGCACATTTACCAAAATAGTTGTAGAGGTAATGTACGTCGGATTCAGTGTAGCCTGTTGGTCGTTAAACCATATTTCACGCGCATCCTGCAGATTTTCGCCAACGATGGCAATAAGTTTACCCTGCGGAGCCCCTACCAACAACGAATCTTTAGACAACGGGTTGGTAACCCTTACATAACGTATCCGTGGCTCACCTCCATTTGGAAGATCGTCCTTCTTGCACGATGTATAGAAACTTACCACAGCCAGGGCCATGAAAAGTATCTGCAACGTTGTTTTTATTGTTTTCATTTGACTATGCAATTGTTTTAATAGAAATGATTTTTGAATTTGCTTTTATGGATATTCAACAGCCTGTTTGTTTAGGTTTGGCGCCAGGCTGATCTCGGCAGATGGAATAGGCAGGCGGAAATTACCAGCGCTGGCATTTACCTGCCTTTCTGTTGTATGCCATGATGTTTTCTTAAATGTCCACGATGTGGGGTTTGGATAAGCATCAGGCGTTATAGAAAAGTAACCTCTGTCCTGGCTGTTCAATATCTGATAAGCTCTTTCAGGATTATAATAATGCAACCTTACAATGTCGTACCAAGCCATGCTTTCTACAGCGAACTCTAATATTCTCTCTTTGAAGATATGGTCAAACGTAAGAGGTGTAGCCGCGCCGCTAACCGGGTCCGCAACTAAAAATGGCGCCAGTCCCGCCCTTGTATGGACACGGTTAAAGTATTCGATAGCTTTTGCATCGGTGGTTGAAGCAGTATTGCCTAATACGGCCTCTGCATATATCAGGTACATCTCTGCCAATCGCATCATGTAGGTATTATTAGGATAGTTCTGCTGTTGGGCCCCGCCAACATCCTCTGATTTACCTACTACATATTTTTTGATGTATGCAAAATTCACATCGCCGCTTGTATTGGGTATTACCAGGTCCTGCTTTCCAGCCGGATTGGTAGCTACGGGTACGCTTTGTGTTATTTCAGGATATGTAAATCCTGGTAACATAAAGGTAGTTTTCAGGCGTGTATCTAAGGTACGACCTCTAAGCATGGTATCGCCGGAGGCTTCGATACCTTCATACTGGCTCAGCATCCACCAGGTAGCGCTTTTATCACCACCCCAGCCATCGCCATTAGCAATATCATTGCTGAAATTAAAATAGGCGGGCATACTGTTTTGTACACCCCATGAACCCGGTTGGTACACCCACTGCAGTTCAAAAAGCGACTCATTGTTATTATCATACGGAAACCTGAAAAGATCAGGATAGTTTGGTAACAATTGCTTGCCACTTTGTGTTATAACTCTTTCTGCATAGTATTTGGCACTATCCAAAAACTCCTGCTTTCTGGCATTGGGGCCCGTAGCTTCCACACCTGCACGGGTTAGGTAAAAGCGGGCGAGCATCCCTTCTGCTGACCACCTGTTCACTCTGCCGGGCTGTACAGATGTGGTTGGCAAATCTTCAGCTACCGCACGCATTTCGCGGGTGATAAAACGCCAAACACTGGGTATGGTATTTTTGCGCAATGTTGTATCGGTAAGGTAATCCAGATTATTTTCAATAACTGGAACTTCACCCCAGTTCATTACTAAATACTGGTAAGCAACCGCTCTCATGAATCTGGCTTCTGCAATGGCCATTCTTTTAACTTGATCCGAAACACCTGCACCGGCATAACGGTTAATGTTTTGGATAGCCATGTTCGATTGCGCCACCACATTAAAGAATGCACGCCAGGAAGCATTGTTCTCGCCGTTTTCAGCCGTGGTATTGAACAGTACATTACCCCTGTCGTTATAGGCCGAATAGGCTGTACCTGCACGAAAATCGCCTAGGTTGTAATATGCCTTGTCATTATAATCGAACCATACGCGATTGTATAACGAGGCAGTGCCCGCCATCACCTGTTCGTCGGTTTGATAAAAACCGGCATCCACAATAGCATCCGTTGGCGGTTTTTCCAGGAAGTCTTTTTTACAACCTGTCAGCAATATAATTGGAAGGGCCAGCCCCACCAGATAATGTATATGTTTAATCTTCTTCATTTTTAAAACTTTAAAAGTTTACATTCAGGCTAAATGTGTAAATAGGCGTTAAAGGATAACGGCCATAATCAAGACCGATAGCCTGGTTAGCATTGGAGGCGTCTCTGCCTACATAAGCACCTACTTCAGGATCAAAGCCTGAGTAACCAGTGATAGTGGCCAGGTTTTGGGCACCAATGGATGCACGAACTCCTTTTACAACTTTTTGCCTGCCTATTAAAGAAGTAGGCAGGTTATAACCCAGCGTTACATTCTTTAACCTGATATAAGAGCCATCCTCTACATATTTATCAGTAATGCGTGAATAAGTACCATTAACATCCGCGCCTGTAATTATTCTTGCAACATTGGTTTCAGGATTCAATAAATAAGGATTGCCGTTTGGATCGGTCGCTAATTTTGCATAGTCCAACGCACGGATCATCATGTTACGACCCAGGTTAATGTTGTTGGGATTTGAATTTTCCCAGGCAATAAAGTTGTAAACATCATTACCATAAGTGGCTGTTATTAAAACATTAAGATCAAAGCCTTTATAGCTGAACGTGTTGGTAAAGCCTCCAAACAATTTAGGCCATGGGTTACCGATGTAGGTTTTATCATTTACATCTATAATGCCATCACCATTTACATCTTTAAACTTAACATCGCCTACCCAA
The DNA here is from genome assembly GCA_965363375.1 of uncultured bacterium. Taxonomy (GTDB): domain Bacteria; phylum Bacteroidota; class Bacteroidia; order Chitinophagales; family Chitinophagaceae; genus Flavisolibacter. Next base: position 18,256 of record CBDTUH010000004.1, on the reverse strand, counting down.
ATACCGCCACTTTCCTGTGTGGGACGCCTGTTACCGCTGTTGTCTACAGGAACAGCACTTTTGTTGATCTCGTCAATGGAAGTGAATACGCCCTCTTCTATGTAACCTCTGAACAACCAAGGCTGCATGCCAATAGCGGAACGTTGTGTCCAGGGATCTTGCTGGTTGAGCCACCAGGAACTGCGTTCAAAAAACGCATTCTCCGAGTTCAGGCTTTGAATTATGGATTTGAAATGTGATAAGTTCAAGTTAGTCTCCCATCTGAATGCATTATTATCAACATTAATGGTATTGATGGCAAAACCCCAACCTTTTGTTTCCAATGCACCGGCATTTACTGTGGGTGGGTTGATGGCACCCGTGCCAATTGTCCCCATGTACCAAGGCAAGCTGGCGTCCATCAACAGATTGGAAGTATTTTTTACATAATAGTCAGCTTCCAGTGTTATCCTATTATTAAATAAGCCCACATTGATGCCCAGGTTATTGGTTTTGGTTTCTTCCCATTTGTAAAAAGGATTAGGATAAACAGAGGTAAGGAACCCGGTACCCCACGGCGTAGCACCAGCACTCAAAGGCGAATACACTGCAGCATTACCACCTGGCTGATTACCCGTCAATCCTGTTTCCAACCGCAGTTTCAGATCGCTGATGAAAGAAACGTTAAAAAATTCTTCCTGCGATACTCTCCAGGCAAAAGAAAGGGAAGGAAACGTACCCCACCTGTTCTCTGACCCAAAGTTTACGGAACCATCTGTACGAATTGTCCCGGTTAAAAGGTAACGGTTATCATAGTTATAATTTAAGCGGCCCAAGTAAGATTCCATACCCCACTGGCCGGAACCACCCGTATTAGTAGCTGTTGTAGCGTTACCTGCATTCAGGTCAAATACATCGTTGGTTAAAAAACCTGTCCTTGTACCACCTACGTTTTTCCAGGTAGATGCCTGCGACTCATGGCTCACCATCAAACCTACATTATGCTTGCCGAATTGCTTGGTGTATTCAAGCAACTGGTTCCAGTTCCAGTAAGTGTTCTGACTGGTTCCATTGGTTAAGGAAGCAGTAGGATTAACAGCCCAGCCAATAGCGTAAGTAGGTTGGTATAAAGTTGTATTTCCAAAACCCAAAGAGGTGTTGAACGATGTTCTGGCAACCAGCCCTGGCGCTAGATTGAAGCTTAAGTTCAAACCGCCTAATAACTGTCTACGCGTATTGGTATTGGTTACCAATTGTGAAATGGCGATCGGGTTCACCGGTGAAAACTGGTGTGCCGGGTTGGTCAGGTCGCCACCGCCCCATTCACCGTTTAAAGTTTTCACTGGCACCTCGGGGCTTAACTGAATGGCACGTATTATAACATTTTCCTGGCTGGTGGTCAGCCTTTCGTTAGTTTGGTTAAAGCTAAGGTTAGCGCCAATGTTCATCCATTCCCTAGGCTTGTTATCCAAGTTAATCCTAAAGCCATAACGCTTAAAACCAGAACCTTCCGCCACACCTTGCTGATCCAGGTATTCGCCTGACATATAATAGGTAGTGTTATTGCTACCACCTGATAAGCTTAACTGGTGCTTTTGCATAGCAGCATTGTCAAACAAAGCATCCTGCCAATCGGTACCGGGCCCTAAAAGAGAAGGGTCCAGTAATTCTTCACGCACGGTTCCGCCTGCAATAGCTTTATAATCAATCTGCATTTGCGCATACTGTTGCAAGTTCATTATATCCATCCGCTTTGGCGGCGTTTGAACATTGTATTGTACATTATAATTGATCCTGAAGTCACCAGCTTTACCGCGTTTGGTCGTAATTAGTATTACACCATTGGTAGCCTGCGATCCGTAAATGGCAGTAGCTGAAGGACCTTGCAAAATCTGCATGTCCTCAATATCATTAGGATTAATACCTGCCAGTGGGTTAGATGAACTTGCGGTACCGCCACCTCGGATAAACACACCATCAATTACATACAGCGGCTCGGTATTACCGTTAATGGTACTGATACCACGGATGTTTACTGAAATACCACCACCCGGCTGACCCGAATTCTGCGTAATATATACACCTGGTGTCCGGCCTTGAATGGCTTGCTCGATTGTAGTATTTACGGTTTTTTCAATTTCTTTAGCGCCTACAGAGCTTTGCGCCGTGGTAAGGTTGGCCCTCCTGGCGCGACCATAACCCACTACTACCACATCTTCCAGCGTTTGAGTGCTTTGCGCTAAAGAAATAGAAAGGTTGGTACTATTGCCTACAGACACTTCTCTTGACGTAAAACCAATTGAGGAAAGTACAAGGGTTTCTCCAGGCGCAGCATCTATTACAAACACACCTGCATCATTGGTAATGGTAGTACGGTTGGTACCCTTTACCTGTACGGTTACCTGGCCCACCGGGGTAGTGGTGCCCTCCCTAGTAATGGTACCTGTTACTCTTCTGGCCTGGGCCAGTGCATCTGCATTAAAAAGCAGGCAGCTAACAAGTACCCACAGGAGCATAAGCAGCCCTTTAGGCGTTTTGGCTTTTTTCATATACAAACAAAAGTTTAGAGGTGTTAAATTACTTGTTATCCTATAAGGTTACTGATACGGATTTACCTATGTATAGTATTTTTTTATCCGGTTTGGTTGTAAAGTTCAATTGGCCGGGTCTATGGGGCGAAACCGTGTGAATATAAAAAACCCGCTGCTTCAGCATACCATCAAATGTTCCTTCCCGGTCACCAATGGTTAGCGTTTTTCGCTCCTCATTATAATGCATTGGAATGGTAGAAAAATGGCCTTTTTCATAATTGTAATTTACCCCTTCATCTTCGTAAAAGGAAAAAGAGACGTTTTGACCCGTGTATACATATAGTGCAATGGTATCGGCCGGTTTTTGCGCCACGTACTGCAGCTCGGGACCAAAAGGAATAATAGAACCTTCCTTTACAAAAACGGGCATCCTTTCGTAAGGTGCATCAGCCGTTACTTTTTTACCGCCTTTGGTATAAGCACCTGTATACAGGTTGTACCAGCCCTGTCCTTTTGGCAAATACACCTCGCGGCTGCGCTGCCCATAGTTATACACCGGGTTAATGAGCAAAGAGGGCCCGAACATGTACTGGTCACCTATATTGTGCGTAGCAGTGTCGTGTGCAAAATCCATTACCAGCCCGCGCATAATGGTATAGTCCTTATGATAGGTTTGGCCGGCCAGCGAATAGATGTATGGCATCAGCCGGTAGCGCAGCTTATTGTAATACAGCATGCTTTTATAAGCCGGGTGATTGTCGGGTGCTATGTTGTAAATTTCCCGAAAGGGATACTGACCATGTACACGAAATAAAGGCACAAATGCACCAAACTGAAACCACCTTGTATTCAGTTCGCGCCATTCTTCAATAGCTGAGGGATCGCCCCGCTCAAAGCGGTTTTCTACCACAAAGCCACCAATGTCCATAGTCCAGTACGGAATGCCGGATAGCGAAAAGTTGATGCCGGCCGGTATTTGCGCTTTCATGTCGTGCCAGCGCGCACCAATATCGCCGCTCCAAATGGCCGCGCCGTAGCGCTGCGAGCCGGCAAAGCCCGAGCGGGTTAACAGGAAAACTCTTTTGCCGGGTAAAGTCTGCCGTTGCCCTTCGTAAATGCCTTTTGCATTTTGCAGCGGGTATGCATTTACATATTCGGCTGTAATACCGGCTGCCAGCGGCGTCATTTGCTCCTTACGTTTTTGTGGTGATACGTTCGAAAGTATATCGGGCTCACTGGCATCCATCCACCACGCATCTACACCTTTTTTACCAATCTTATTCCATATCAAATCCCAAAAGCCTTTGCGCGCTGCTTCATTAAAGGCATCGTAAAAAGTAGAAACATATCCTTTACCAATCCAGTCGCGCTGGCGGTCGGCAATATTGCGGGTATACAACCAACCTTCTTTATTAAAATGATTGTAAGTTTCAATGCCTTCGTAAAACTTGGGCCACACCGAAATCATGAATTGCGTTTTGTACCTATCGTGCAGCACTTTTATCATGCTATCGGGAGCCGGAAAACGCGTTTCGTCAAACTCCTGGCTGCCCCAGGCGTCTTCTTTCCAGTAGCTCCAGTCCAGCACAATATTGTCCAGCGGTATACCACGCTTTCTGAATTCGGCTACGGTACTCAACACTTCATCCTGCGTTTTATACCGCTCGCGGCTTTGCCAGAAACCCAGCGCCCATTTAGGCACTATGGTAGCCTTGCCTGTCAGTTTTCGGTAACTGCTGATAACACTATCCATGTTCTGCCCGTGTATAAAATAATAATCCAGTTGCCGCCCTGCTTCCGACGAAAAGCCAAAAGCATTTTCAGACGTTTTTGCAGGCGGCTCCAGCCATTTGAGCGACAGGTAAGATTCTGTTCCGTCTGGTATCCATTCTATTTTTACGGCAACAGGTTTGCCTTTTTGCAGGGGCACATCCAACAAGGCCGGCGCGGGGTTCCAGGCGCGGCGCCAGCGGTCTATCACCAGTTTTTCATCTATCCAAACTTTGATGTAGCCGCCGTAAGTAAACCGGAACTGGTGCAGCCCGTCAAAGCCGGAAGCCAGTTTTCCTTCGTAGATAACCACGCCGCTTTCAGGTTTGAAACCTTCTGGCAAAAACAATTTTGAATCGCCTAAAAAAGGCATATCTATTTTTGTTTCTACCCGCTCCAAAAGGATTTCGAGAGGTTTTGTTTTATCGTTGCTGTAGGTAGCCGTCAGCCAGCCTTCTTCTCCTTTTTTAGAAAATAAGCCCAAAGTATTCAACTCCCGAAACGGACGTATATCGCCAGCTGTTGTCAGCGAATAATTGTGCCAAAGTAGGCCGTAATTTTTAGCAGATATTAAAAACGGAACGGCCACTTCTGTATTGTTTTGAAAAAGGAAAACCTGACGGTTTTTATAATTGTATACATCATCCTGGTGCTGGCCCAAACCATAGTAAGCATCATCGGCTGTAGTTTCAAAAAGCTGTTGTATGCTGTACGATGGCTGGCCTTCAAAAACAGCTGGCACCATAGCCCTGCCGCCTTCTTTTTCCGCAATAATTTTTTGGTTGTTGCTGTCGTAAAAAGATACCGCACCTGTCAATAAAGAAACGGTTGCTTTTAACCGTTTGGTAACAACACTTACAGAGTCGATGCCATTTATTAAAACCCACTGCACGTTTGCAGGTTCATGCACCACCACCAGGCTTTCTTTTTCAGAAAAATTTTGCGAAGATGTTGCCGCCACTCGAATGATGTTTTCCTCCACTATCTGCAGCTTCACCATTTGCACACCGCCGGAAAACGGCAAGCGTGGGTACACAATTATTCCATCGCCAGCTTGCTCCACTTTTTGAGCATAGGTGCAGATGGCAGACAGCAAGAGTAAAGCAGCAAGCGTTATTGTAGTCAGCTGTTTTTTTAATGTGTGCATAACAATCGTTGTATCTGCAGCAGTTGTTACAGCCGCATTTTTAATGAGTTTTTTAAAAGAGAAAACAGACGTTCTATAATAGAAATGTAAAACGTCTCTTTTCCCTTTTGGAGTTTATTTTTTCAGCAGCACTTCCAGCATTTGTTCGGCTACCAGGTTGTTGCCCGCTGCGTTCAGGTGTACGCGGTCGGTAGTAAGTATGCCGCTTTCTTTATTTTCTTTGTTGTGCGTTAAGTTATAATCAAGAAAATGCTTTCTTAAATCTACCAGTGCCAGGTTGTGTTTGGCTGCCAGCCTGCGGATGATGGAAGCATACAGGTTCATATCGCCATCCTGCGGATTGGTAAAGTCGGTGCGCTCGCCAATGGCTGCCGGTGTAGCCAGCACTACCTTTATGTTTTTGGCCTGTAGCTTTTTGATAATGGCCTCGTAAAAACGTTCAAACTTATCAGCATCTGTCCCGGTTCCCGATGTTTTGTGCCACACATCGTTCACACCAATCCATATCACCACCACATCAGGTGTTTTTGCCAGCACATCTTCTTCCATGCGCAGGTACAGGTCGTACACTTTGTTGCCGCCAATGCCAGCGCCTATTAATTCGTACTGGTCGGACAGGCCGCGCTGCTGCAGCGCCTTTTGCATTTGTGTAATGTAGCCGCCCTCGTTCACTCCCATTTGTGTAATGGAATCGCCAAAGAAAACAATGCGTGTTTTTTTCTGTGTGTAAGCCATGCTTGTAACAATAACAATGGATAAAATCAGGATGCTGGTAAAACGTCTCATTTTCCTTTTACTTTTTGTTGAGTTGATCAATGCGGTTGATGATTTCGATACAGGCGCGCCCGTTATGGTATGGACATTTCCAAAGGCCGGCCTTGTCTTCCTGCATGGGCGTGTAATCTTCTTTTATACCCCAGTGCCACTCGCCAGCTTCGGTATCCAATAGATGTCTTTGCACAAAGCGCCAGCTGTTCATCGATTTTTTCAGATAGCCTTCATCGCCGGTATTTTGATACACGTTAAAAAAGCCCACCATTGCTTCGGCTTGCGGCCACCAGTGTTTTTCTTTTACCAAATGCAAAGCGTTGTTATCCCATTCATACCAAAGGCCACCATCCACATCCAGCCCGCGCGCCGCTGCATTGGCCAGTTTTGTGGAAACCTCTTTTATCTTTTTTATTAAATCTTCATCCATTATTACTGCTGCTGCCTCCTGCAGCAACCAGGCCGCTTCAATATCATGCCCATAACTTAATACATCGCCTTTCACATTCCATGTCTCATCAAAAAATAATTGGAGATGCGTTGTTTTTGAATTGATGATATGCGTTAAAAAAAGTTGAATCAACTCCTGCAACTTTTCTTTCAACTGCACATCAGGCCAGATGCGGTACAGGCTTGTAAAAGCTTCCAGCACGTGCAGGTGCGTGTTCATCGATTTTTTTTCGTTTGCATCTTTAGCACTCAACCGCTGGTCTTCCAGTTCTTTCCAATCTTTAGTGAGTGCCTCTATGTAGCCGCCTTGCTGCTTGTCATAGGTTTTCTCCACCAAAATTTGGTACAGGTCAATAGCTTCCTTCAGCACTTTATCAGAAGGCCGGCAGCGATAATATTCGCTGAAGGCATACACTACAAAAGCCATTGCATAGGTTTGCTTTTTGGTATCTAAAGGTATGCCTTCAGCATTCACCGTCCAGTACACACCGCCGCATTCGCCATCTATAAAATAACGGCTGATGTATTGGTAAGCACGTTCTGCAGTTTGCAAATAAACAGGATTGCCTGTATGGCGGTAAGCTGCTGAAAAAGTCCATAAAATACGTGCGTTCAACACCGAGCCTTTGGGCGCCTGCGCGTGTACTTTATTATTAAAATCAACCTGCCCCCGAAAGCCGCCCTGCTCCATATCCGGCATTTTATGCATCCAGAAATGCAGGATGTTCTTCAGCTCGGTCTGCATTTCATTTTTATAGATAACCAGTTCTGCCTGCATTTAATTTTCTTAAAAGGAAAAAGAGACGTTTTATATTTTTTCCGTTAATGAAAGATAAGGCCTGCCCGTTTTTTTCAATCCTTAAAAGGAAAACCAGACGTTTTTAAGCCTTTTTGTTTTCATCATATTTAGCTGTACATAACGCCTGCGCCAATTGATTTGCCATTACCATTTTCCGTTTCCAGAAAAGGCTGGTTGTTTTGAATAATTTCATTAAGCGTTTGTACCGAAGCAGCAGAGCGCATACCATCTGCAGCCGTGTGCATGCAATAATCCAGCAACTGTTCAACGGTGCTGGTAGCCACGTGCAGCCGCGTGTCGGATGAGGCATAGTAGATAAATACTTTACCGTCATCATCTGCTATCCAGCCGTTGCAAAACAGTACGTTCGACACATCGCCTATTCTTTCTTCGCCTTCGGGTGCCATAAAGTAGCCGGCGGGTTTGTATATCACTCTCGCAATATCGTGCAGGTCGGTTACAAACAGGTACAGCACATAGCGCAGCCCGGCGGCGGTGTTGCGTACGCCATGCGCCAGGTGCAGCCAGCCCTCGCTTGTTTTTAATGGTGCAGGACCTAAGCCATTCTTGGCTTCGTACACGGTATGATATGCTTTTGGGTCTATGATTACTTCAGATTCCACCACGGCATTTTCTATACAGGTGCTGAGGCCAAAGCCAATGCCCCCGCCTTTGCCGGCTTCTATAAAGCCATCCTGCGGGCGCGTGTAAAAAGCATATTTCCCCTGCACAAACTCGGGGTGCAGTACCACGTTGCGCTGCTGCGGCGATGGTGTTTTCAGGTCGGGCAGGCGCTGCCAGATTACCAGGTCTTTGGTGCGGGCAATACCGCACTGCGCAATGGCAGCCGACTGGTCGCCTTCCGGTGCGGCAGCATCGCGGCGCTCGGTACAAAACAAACCGTAAATCCAGCCATCTTCGTGCTGCACCACGCGCATATCATAAATGTTGGTATCCGGCTCGTCCGTTTCAGGCATGGTAATGGGCCTGTCCCAGAACCGGAATCCATCCACACCATTATTGCTTTCTGCCACGGCAAAAAACGATTTGCGGTCAAGCCCTTCCACACGCGCTATCACTACATATTTATCGTTCCACTTGATAGCGCCGGCATTAAAGGCCGCATTAATGCCAAAACGTTCCATCAGGTAAGGATTGTTATCCCCATTAAGATCGTAGCGCCAATGGAGGGGTGCGTGCTGCGCTGTAAGTACCGGATATTGGTAGCGTGTATAAACGCCATTGCCCAACGGCTCGGCCACATTGCAGCGGCTTACCAATTGCTGGTGTGCACTTTTCAATGCCTGCAAACGCTCGCCAAATTGTGTGCTCATATATCTGAATTTGTGCCTTGCGGCTGTTAATCTTTTTTGTTTATAAAAGGTTTAATCTTCCAGGCTGTTCCACCAGGTTTTTTTCAGTATCACTATTACTATAGCCAGTATAAGTATGGTTACCAATAGCGGCACCTTCATCCACAACACCAGGTACATGGGTAGCAGCGTTAAGCAGCATTGCCCCACAATACCGATGGCTACATTAAACATATCCAGCCCAAAGCGCCGGTTAGGAATAAATGATGCATCTTCTGCCATCACTTCTTTTTCAACAGGCTTCCAAAAGCCCCAGGGGCGCACATTTTTATAAAAGGATTTTAAGACATTTTTATCTGTAGGTGGCGTGGCGTAAGTGCCAATAATGCAGCCTGCAAAAGAGATAAGGAACAAGAGTGGCCAGCTATACAGCGGCACGCCTGTAAATAGGTAAGGGAATACAAGTGCCGCTGCAATACCAATCATCATACCCCAGAAAAAGCCACCGGCATTGAAGCGCCACCAGTGCCACTTGAGCACGTTTGCTGCAATAAAACCACCATACAGCGCACCTACAATCCACTGCAGAATAGAATTGACATCGCCGGCAAAAAAGCCCATGACAATGGAGATGCTGACCACCAGTATACCTTCGCCATAGCTCATGGTAGCTATTTTTTTATTACCTGCCTGGGGGTTTACATATTTCAGGTAAATATCGTTGATAATGTAAGCCTGCGCTGCATTGAGCGTACCGGCAAAAGTGCCGATAAAAGCCGCCAGCAAGCCCGCTAATAATAGCCCCATCAAACCGGCAGGCACAAACGAATTAATAGCCGCAGGCAATATTTTTTCAAAGTCAATGACGCCTGCGGTTTCCAAATTCAGCTCGTTGTAAAACAGCAAGCCCAGTACCGCAAAACCCATGATCATCAGGTAGCGTGTGGGCAGCAGAATTACCGATACCAATCCGCTCATTTTAGCCGCTTCTTTAGGCGAGCGGGTGGAGAGCAGCTTTTGCATATCGTAGTTGGGTGCCGGCCCTGCCAGCGATGCCAGCACACCCTTTACCAGCATCAGTGTAAAAAAGAAAGAGAAAGGCTCATAGCCGTCGCTCTTGATCTTTGCATTTACCTCCGGAATAATATTGTTCCAGTTAAGCCCCATCTCCCTTCCAAAAAATGGATTGAGCCAGCCATCGGGCACTACCAGCTGGTGCAGCGTTAATTGGTGCATGGCAATGGCGGCAATAGCAATGGCGGCCACGGTCATAATAGCATACTGCACCACATCGGCCCATACAATGGAAGACATGCCGCCGAGTATGGAATAAATAACCGAAATGAGCGTGAACACCACACCATAAAAATGCGGCACATACTGCGGCGCCACCTCAAAGGGAATGTAAGGCTGCACCATTTGCCAGGGAATAAATATTTCTACAAACTTGCCCAGGCCTACAAAGCCATAAGCCAAAAAACCCAGGCAGCTTAAAATGGCAAAAGCAACAATTACCCCCTGCGCCAGGTTGGAGCGGCTTCCCGTTCCAAAGCGCGTCACCATCCACTCCGCGCCGGTGGTTACATTAGAACGGCGGAGCCATACAGCCAGGTACATCATCAGAAAAACCTGGTTAAAAACAGGCCACAGCCAGGGTAGCCACAAACTTTTAAAACCGTATACAAATGCGAGTGTTACCATCCACATGGTACCCGAAATATCGAACATGCCCGATGCGTTGGACAGGCCCAGGTAATACCATGGCAGCGCCTTGCCGCCCAGCAGGTAATTTTCCTTGCTTTGGCTGGCGCGCTTTCTAAAATACCAGCCTATTAATACCATCACCAGCAGGTACGTTATAATGATAGCAATGTCTATCGCTTGTAATTTCATTCCTTTGTTCAGTAGTTGGTTTTAATTGAGTTTATGGCTCATCGTTAACGTTCATAATAACCGGCATTTTAAAACGTCTCTTTTTCCTTTTGTATCGCGGATTTTACGGATTTTTAATACAGGATTTCGCGGATGAGTCGATCATTTTATCAAATATCCAATGCAACAAACGTCTCTTTTTCCTTTCAAGATTTTTAAACCTTCTCAACATTTCAACCATATCAAAACGTCTCGCCTTCCTTTTAAGCTCTAAGGTTCATGATCTTTTCCTACTCTTTTTCTCTTAGCTCTCAAAACGACTTTCTTACCTTTTACATTTTTCAATTTGCATTATAAAAAAACGTCTCTATTTCCTTTTAACTCACTCATACATCTTTGGCAGGTCTTTTTCAAACAGCGTAGCTTCACTATTATAAAACTTCATAAAATCGGGCACGCTGCTATGGCCCGGAAACGGCGCATAATAGTGCGTGGGGCTGTGCTGATCGTTGCGCCAAACCAGCACATAACTCATTTGCACACCATTCGATTGCAGCACTTTCAGTAGCACATCGGTCCACCAGGCTGTATTGGGTATCGATTCTAATCCCGTTTCTGTAAAAGCCGCCAGCTTTCCTTTTTTCTGTGCATAGCCCGATACAATCTGCAGCTTCTTAATAGCAGCTTCTACATTATATTTACCATCGCGGCCCATATCGCCATAGTTATCCATTCCCACCATATCTACCCATTCATCGCCGGGATAGCGTTCCAAAAATTGGGCTTCTGTGTTAAACCGGTTATCCGGCGAAAAAGCATAAATGAAATTGTGAACATTGAGGCTGTCTCTTAAATAAGAAACGGTAAAGCGCCAGAGCGAGATAAATTCTTCGCGCGTGGCATGCGGCGCTCCCCACCAAAACCAGCCGCCGTCAAACTCGTGGTAAGGCCTGAAGATCATGGGCACTTTTTTTCCATCCTTTCCGCGCGTGCTATTGGCCCAGTCGCCAATACCGCGCAAAATTTCTTTGTATTGTTCGTGCGCCGCGCCACCGGGAATAATATACTTTACCGCAGGTTTGGAAACCGTATCTACCCAGTAAAAACCACCGGGAGAAACTGGGTTGTAAAAGTGCCACGAAATAGTAGTAATGCCACCACGGTTGTAGGTATCTTCCACGTTTTTTTTCAATGCCTTTTTCGACCTTTCTATTACCTCCGGTGCATGGCCCGAAAAGCCGCTGAGATCCACACCAATCACCGCCGGGTGCGAGCCTGTAACCGAGGCTACATCCGAGCGATTGGCATCGCCGCTCCAGCCGTGGCCGTACTCGGTAGCATGTTGGTGCCCAAACATGATTTTGCCTGCCGCCGATAAGCGGTGCATGTTGTTATACAATGCTTTGGTTTCTGCAGTAGCGGATGCATCTACCAGCGGCGCAAATGCATGACTTGTAGATGCTGTTTTTGTTGCCGTGCAACCGGCTGCCGCCATTGCTATCAAAACGGCAGTTACAATATTTATTTTCAATCTTTTCATTTATGAGATAAGCGTTTCAAAAAACGTCTGTTTTTCCTTTTACTTTATTTCATACATCTTAGGCGCTTCATCGGCAAACAGCACATATGGCGATGCCTTGAATGCTTTAAAATCACCTTCTGCCGCATGGCCTTTGTAGGGCGTCCAATAAGCATCTTTTGTGTTGGCCCATACCATCACATAAGACAACTCCAGCGGCTGCTGTTGCAATGCTTTCAGCAGCATGGCTGTGTACCAGTTAGCCTGCTCCAGCTTCGACAAACCGGTTTCTGTTAGTGCCGCTACTTTGTTTTTACTTTTGGCATAGTCAGATACCATTTTCAATTTGCCGGCAGCTACCGAAGGCGCCGTGCCGGCGCGCAGGTCCCAGTAGTTATCCATACCCACCACATCTACATAATCATCGCCGGGGTACCACTCTAAAAATTGGGTTTGGCTGGTAGCCGAGCGGTCGGGCGACCAGGCATACAAAAAATTGTGCACGCCCAGTTCGTCTCTTAAATAAGTAACCGTAAAGCGGTAAAGCGTTTTGTAGTCGGCTACTGATGTACGGCCTTTGCCCCACCAGAACCAGTCGCCATCCATTTCATGAAAAGGACGGAAAATAATGGGGACTAATTTGCCATCGGCACCTATCAATGTTTTGGCAAAGTCTGCTATCTCTTTTAAAGATGCCTTGTATACATCGTGGTGGCTGCCGCCGGGAATGATTTTGCTGACCGCTTCCGTTGGTGAATCTTTCCAGTAAAAACTGCCTTTTGAAACCGGGTTGAAGTAGTGCCAGGCAAACGTGTTAACGCCGCCGCGGTTGTAAGCATCTATTGTTAGCTGCCGGGCAATATCGCGTTCGTAATCGTACCAGGCGCCGTCCTCAAAGTTGGCGATGTGTATAAAGTCGTGGCCATACACGGCGGGGTAAGCGCCGGCTACATCTTTTACGTCCGATTTTTCGCGCGGTACAGCAGGCAGGTGCTGCTCATTGGCCCATTGTGTGGTAGCGTTTGTTACGCCGCGCTTGGTAGCATCCTGGTGGCCAAACAAGATGCCTGTTTTGGCTACTTTTTTCAGATTGTAAAAAAGCGCTGCTGTTTCATCCGTTGCGCCCTTATCTACCAGCCAGGTTTTAACCGTAGCTAACGAAGGCGGTGCGGCAACAGGCGGTGGCGGCGGCGGTGGTGGAGGCGGTGCGGGCTCTGGGTTGCTGCTTCCGCTTTTGGAGCAGCCAACAAATAATAAAACAACAAAAGCACACCTGAAGAAAGTTTGCCTGCTGATGATGTTTTGCATTTTCATGACTCTTGTTGTTTTAAAACGTCTCATTTTCCTTTTATTGGCTGGGATAAGTTTTCGCGCTGAATGTCTTTTAAAAACAAGGTTTTTTCTATTTCATAAAAAGCTTTAAAATCCTTTTCGGCCGCGTGGCCTTTGTAGGGCACAAAATATTCGTACTTTCCCTCGGGCCACTTATAGCCGGCATTGCGCCAGGCCAGCGCAAACGAAATAGGATGCCCTTTCATGGCTGGCCACAATACCTGCGTAAACCACTGCGCATTCGGTATGTTGTTAAAACCAAACTCCGTAAGTGCCGCTATTTTATTGCGTTCGCGCGCCAGCTTTGTAATGGTGCTGAACATGTAGCCTGTTTCTTTTATAAAAAGCGCATTGTGCTCAGCAGTGTTGCCACGCTGGTAAATATCAAAGCCAATGACATCCACATAATCATCGCCGGGATAGCGCTCCAGGTATTCTTCTTCGGTAGAAAAGCGGTCGGTATTGTAGGCATACAACAGGTGGTGCAGGCCTTTTTCATCGCGCAAATACGATACGGTAAATTGAAACAATGTTTTATACTCCTGCGGCGTGCAGTGCGCTTTGCCCCACCAGAACCAATTGCCGTTCAGTTCATGAAAAGGACGAAAAATTACGGGTATCAGCTCTCCGCCGGGGCCTTTCAGGTCGGTCATAAAAAGCGCCACTTTGTCGAGCCAGCTTTTATAGAGATCATGTTTTTGCCCACCGGGCAAAATGGAAGCTACCGTGCCGGGCGCGGGGTCCCACGAGGTGTTGCCGGTAAGCGGATTGCGCAGGTGCCAGCTGATGGTGTTAACGCCGCCGCGCGCGTAGTGCCCGCGTATAAAATCCTTCATACGATTGAAAGGCACACTGTCTAAATTGTGCGGATGATCTATTTCCAAATGTCCCAGCTCAAAGCCAAATACGGCCGGGTAATCGCCCGTGATGTCTTTAATATCGCTGCGGTCATTTTCATATTTCCATTCCACCCCATAAGCAGGGTCATCCTGGTGGCCAAACATGATGCCTTTGCCCGCCAGTTTTTTTAAGTTGCTGTAAAGTGCCACCGTTTCGGTAGTAGCTTTTTTATCTACCGGCAGGTTGGTGGCCGCCATCTGCTTGCTGCTGCTGCAAGAAGCCAAAACCAACGCTATAAAAAAAGTACAAAGCAATCGTGGTAGCATATTCTTTATTTAAAAAATGGGCAGCAAGACTTTTATCAATTGAAAGGAAAACAAGACGTTTTACCTGCTCTTTTTTCAAACAACTAAAAAACGTCTGATTTTCCTTTTAAAAACGGTTTGCCTTATTAAGGTCTCTCTGTTCAAAGCTATTGGCATCCATCAGCAGATACTAATATTTTTTTACCTGTTGTTTATAGTTTTTTACTGAATTCTGCTTTAAGCTTGCATGCTACGTTTCACAAATTCATAAACAGGGCAAAAAGCTATGATACTTTTTTGCTTACATTTATAACCACACACATTACGCACCCCATATGAAGGATCATTTATTGAAGGAAATTATTCCTTTAACACATAGCGATTGCTTTACTGTTTTCAGCCGCATCAAAACCAATTTCGATTTTCCGCTGCACAGCCACGAGGAGTACGAAATAAACATGATACTAAACGCAAAAAATGCGCAGCGCGTGGTGGGCGACCATATTGCCGAAATTGACGATGCCGAGCTGGTGCTGGTAGGCTCTAACCTGCAGCATGGCTGGTTTACCCACAAGTGCAAAAGCAAGGAAATAAGGGAAGTGACCATACAGTTCCACCGCGACCTGCTGGACGAAAAGCTGCTGATGCGCAACCAGCTTTCTTTTATCCGCCGCATGTTTGAGCAGTCGGCGCGCGGCATTTTGTTTTCTGCCGAAACCACGCGCAGCCTTGCCGACCGCATCATACAGCTGAACCAGAAAAACGGCTTTGACGGTGTGCTGGAACTTCTTTCGATATTGCACGACCTTTCCATTTCGCGCAATATGAAGCTGCTGAGCGATGCTACCTTTAACAACAACGAACAGTTCTCCTTCAACAGCCGCCGCATACAAAAAGCACTGGCTTATATGAATGCCAATTTTGAAAAACCCATTACGCTGGGTGATGTAGCCAAAACCGTAAGCATGACGCAAACCGCCTTCAGCCGCTTTTACAAAAGCAAGACGGGTATTAATTTTATTGACAGCCTCAACGACATACGCCTGGGCCATGCCAGCCGCATGCTGATAGATACCACGCAAAGCGTTGCCGAAATTGCCTACAATTGCGGCTTTAACAACATTGCCAATTTCAACCGCACGTTCAAAAGAAAAAAAGCCTGCACACCCAAAGAGTTTCGCGAGCATTACAGCAAAACATCAGGCATACGCGTGTTTATCTAGGCTTAAAAGGAATTTCAGACGTTTTACTTTTCAACAACTACCGGAGATAGACTGGTAATTCAAAAAGGAAACGATTGGCCAATTGATGTAAATTCAATTTTTTCTAAAGCACCATATAACGATGACAGACCTCACCTTTGACCTGGCAGATGAAAGAAAATTGGGTTATGCATTGTATGGCCCTGCCGATGGCAACCCGGTTCTGTATTTACATGGCACCCCTTCATCGCGGCTGGAGCCGCAGCTGGTAAATGTGTGGGGCGGCAACCTGGAGCAGTTGCTGAAGCAGTACCGCATTTGCCTGGTAGCAGTGGACAGGCCGGGCATAGGTTTATCGTCGTTACACAAAGAATGTAATTACACTTCTTTTGCAAATGATGTGATGGCACTGCTGCAATACCTGGGCATACAAAGCTGCCCCATTTTTTGCTGGTCGGGCGGCGGGCCTTATGCACTTACCTTTGCCAAACTGTTTCCAAAAGCGGTTACCAAAGTTTGCATGATAGCCGCCATCAGCAGTTCTTTTGGCGATGAAGATGTGTATGCACAAATGGGCTGGAACAAAATGTATTTTAATACTGCACGCTATACGCCCATGCTGCTGCAAGGCACGCTGGAAGCTGTAAAACGAACCAATCCATCATCGCCACCGCCGCAAAGCCTGTACGATCTTTCAAACGTGGATTATGCCCTGATAAAAAATGTGGACCACCTGAATGCGCTACTGCAACTAACCATAAAAGAAGCTTTGCACACAGGCAATGCAGGCGCCGTGCAGGAAGCCAAACGATATTTTGAACCCCTGCCCTACAGCCTGGAAGAAATAGCAGTACCCGTACACTTTTGGTGGGGCACAGAGGACAATGTGGTAACTTACATTCATGCTAAAAACATGGAGCGCCAACTGCCACAGGTAACGCCGCACTACGAAGCCAGCGAGGGCCATTTATCCATTTACATCAATTGCTTTGAAGAAGTGCTGCAAGTGCTGGCAGAGAAATGATGACTGGAGACAAACGTCTGTTTTTCCTTTTAAAATATTTAGCTTTTCGACAGCCAATAACTAAAAACTAAAGACTCAAAACTATAAACTTCTCAAAACGTCTCATTTTCCTTTTACGCACAACACAGCTCTGCACTTGCCACAGATGGCAGCATAATTGTATTACAGCCCTTATAAAACAAAAACCATATCATGAAAAAGATAGTAATGGCAACAGCCCTGGCAGTAGGAATGATGAGCTGCGGCAGTCAGAGCAACGATACGGAAAACAGTGCAGACAGCACCAACATGACGGATGCTAACCAGGCACCCATGGGCGATACTACAGGCATCATCAGTAACAAAGGGGGCATGTACCCTACCGATACCAGCAATCAAAACGGCGACGATTCGGTAAGCGGCACCAACCCGGCATCGCGCAGTACTACGCCGCGCAATGCAGGCAACCAGGGCGGCGGCCAGTAATAAATACATTTCGCGCATTAAAAAAGCAGGCTTCAATGCCTGCTTTTGCATTTCTGTTATTTCAATCCTTCACTAAAAAGTTTTCCGTTGCCGGCCTGCTCATGAAAACGCACCTTCATTTGCGGCGCTGCTGCTTTCATCTCTTTCCACTCATCGGGCCAGTTACTCACCAGCCGTATGCTTGTAAACATATAATCGGGCATGGCTTTGCGTACTAACTCCAACGCCCCGCAGGCATTATTAGCCACGTACACTTCCATTTCCTTTCTTTTAAAATACGAGCGCATCAAATTACTAAAATCATCATCCTCATCCAGCAAAAGTATTTTGATGCGTTTGGCGCCTGCCGATGCGTCGGGATTGTTCATGATTTATAAAACATTTGATACTGATAAAATGCAGCACAAGCCGTGCCCGTTTCTTTTTATTAAACGCTTATATATTGACTACTTTCGATGCTGCAATTATGGAAGAACCTTTTGTACTTACTGTGCCTTACAAAGGCGGCGAAAAAGAAGTGCAGGCGCAGCTGCAACTGAGCGGTTACACGCATCGTTTTGTAGTGCTGATTGATGATATGGAAATGTATTTTGAGCGCGACGACTCCGGCGACTACCGCGCCCTGCTGCCGCCCCATGTTACTGAAAAAGAAGCGCAGCACCTCGACCACAACCTGCTGCAGGCCATTGCCCAAAAAATACAGGAGCTTTTGGCCTGATGCCAAAAGGATTTTAAGACGTTTTCTTTACCGGTAGCCTTCAATATTTTTTCCCAGCACTATATCGCGGCGGCCTTTTAACAAGCCTTCTTCCTTTTTTAAACTTAATACGCCATTGCCGCCACCGCGCGGTGCCCGTGGCTGCAACTCTCTTTCGGTAAGCAGGCTGTCGTCTTCAAAATGAAAATCCTGAAGCCAGTAATATTTTCCATCAGGCTCCAT